>JBBQDJ010000080.1:0-11016 GCA_038319595.1 Verrucomicrobiales bacterium | reverse complement strand
GTTCCTCGACATGTTCAACGATTGCGTCCTCAAGGATTCCGAAAAGCAGGCATGGATTTCCACCCGCACCGGAGCGATCGCCGGCCGGACGACGGCAGACAAATACCATTGGAAAGTCGGCGACCGCATCCCCATCAAATCACCGATCTGGGGCCAGCCCGCCGGAATGACGCAATGGGAGTTCGATCTTGTCGGCATCTTCGACGGCGCAAAAAAAGGCTCGGACACTAACAACGTTCTTTTCCGCTACGATTACTTCGAAGAAGCACGGCAAAAGAACAAAGGCCAAGTTGGTTGGTACACCGTCCGCATCGCGGATCCCGAGAAGGCCGCACAAATCGCCGCGGAAATTGACGAAAATTTCGCGAACTCTCCCTATGAAACCAAAACCGAAGCCGAAGGCGCCTTCGCTGCCGGCTTCGCCCAACAGATCGGCGACATCGCCACCATCGTCATGGCGGTCGTCGGCGCGGTGTTTTTCACCATCCTGTTAGTCGCGGGCAATACCATGGCGCAATCCGTGCGCGAACGCACCAGTGAACTCGGCGTGTTGAAAGCGATGGGTTTCACCAATCTTCGTGTGCTGTCGCTGGTCATGATGGAATCCTGCCTGATCGCCATCCTCGGCGGCTTCAGCGGCTTGGGGATCGCCTGGCTCATCGCGCTCGGCGGCAGCCCCGCACCCGAAATGCTGCCGATCTTCTTCATCCCACGGGAAAGCATGATCCTCGGTGCGGTGCTCGCGGTGGCACTCGGCCTCATCGCCGGCGCATTACCCGCTTGGCAGGCGATGCGCTTGAAAATCTCCGAAGCGCTAAGAACAGGGGGCTAAGGCAAATTTCCAAATGGAATATTCCTGAAGCGGAGCGTCCCACTTCGCAAAGTTTTCAGATCGGAATCCCTCCGTTTGAAATTTAAGAACCCGCCCTGTTGAGACCTTGTTCATCTATTGCACATTCTCAAAACCACCTTAACCAAGGGCTGATCCGATTCTGCACTTGCACGAATCGATAAATTCCCGATGTCTCGCCCTAAGAACTCAGCCCTGCAAGAAGTCTTTGCGAAACGATTGCGCGCCCTTCTCTTCGATGACCCCAGTGGAATTCCACCTTGGTTGGACACAATCGCTTCGGGTGAGGGGCCTGGACTCTATCAGCCAAGCGATGCACCTTGGGTCATTCACTCGGACTTAGGCACTCTTGTGGGCGGCGTGCGGGCTTTGCTCATGCAAGCGCTGCATCCCGGCAGCTTGGCAGGTGTGCATACTCACTCGCGCTACAAGAGCGATCCTCTTGGCAGACTTTCAGGCACCATCCGTTGGCTCACCATCACGACTTTCGCCTCGCATCAGGCCGTCGCAGACGAGGCCGGCCGCATCAATCAAATGCATCGCCGCGTCCGGGGTGACTATCAAACTGCCAGTGGCGAGACCCGCCCCTACCGCGCGGCAGATCCGGATCTCTTGCGCTGGGTCCATATCGCTTTCATGGATTCATTTTTGCGAAGTCATCAACTTTTCTGCGGCCGGCAAATCCCCGGTGGCGCAGATGCTTATGTCAGGCTTTGGGCGAAATCCGTAGCACCACTCGGGCTACATGAAGTTCCACTCAATGAGGCGGAATTGATCGCTGCGATTCAGAGTTATCAAAACGAGCTCACCGTCACGCAAGAGACTCAAGAAGTGATCCGATGGTTACGCCACCCGCCATTATCCATCACGGCACTTCCCATTTACGAGCTGCTCTTCCAATCCGCCCTGGCCTCGCTTCCTGCTGAATATCGCGCTCTGCTCAAATTGAAGAGCGTGCCTTTGAAGATCATCCGCCCTGCGACACGCAGCCTGCTCAAGCTCATTCGCGTCGCCATCGGCCCGGAAAACATTCTAGCAGATCACGCGGTCGCCCGCCTCGGGAAATTTGACTGCTAGAAATGTTTCATGATGCCCCTGAAACGGGGTTTGAGACGGACTGGAGGGTAGGGAAATTGAAGCTACTGTTCTTGGCTCACCTCATCGCGCAAGCGGAGGAGGCACGGATTGCAGACGCAGGTGCCACCGGTCTTCCATTGAATACGCTCGGATTGCTCGGGAGTGAGTTCAATCTCAGTGCAGGGGCACATCCAGCCACGGGTGACGGCGCACACGAAATCCTCCCCACAAAGATGACAGCGGGTGGATTCGTGTTTGTTTGAGTTGAGCGGAGGCTGGCAGGACATGGACTCAAGGGTATGTCGGTGAAGTTTGAGGCTGTGCCAGTTTAATTTCGATTTCTTCTTCCGTTGGTTCCTTGGCGGGGAGACCCTGTTAAGAAACGGCGAGGAGGCCTTCGGAGGTGGGGATGGATTGACGATGGCTGATTTTAGAATTTTGATTTGGAAGGAGTCAGGATTGGAGATTGTCTCTACGCCGGGGATGAGGACAATTCCGTGAATTTGAACCGCAAAGAAGAAAAGGCTACAACCGTGATGCGAAGGATTAAAGAGTTCCGATCTTTGCGTATTCTTTACAAGCGTCCCTCCTCTGCGATTCAATTTTTATCTAACTAAAATGTCCTTCCTCACCCAGATGTTTTCCGTGGCGTGGTTCAACCTGTGTTCGATCCACGAGCGCAAGGCGGCTGCGTTGACCGCCGCCGTCGGCATCGCCGGAGTGGTGGGCGTGCTGGTCGGCGTGCTTGCGATCGCCCAAGGATTCCGCAGTGCGATGACCGCTTCCGGCTCGCCGGATGTGGCCATCGTCCTCCGCGCCGGCGCTGACAGTGAAATGACCAGCGGCCTTGATCGCGCGGCGACTCGCACCATCGCGGATGCTCCAGGCATCGCCCGCAGTGGGGATGTGCCGATCACTTCCGCCGAGTTGTTTGTCATCATCGGCCTGCCGAAGCGCTCGACTGGCACCGACGCGAACGTGCCGTTGCGCGGGGTCGAGCAAGGCGCTTTTGACGTCCGCGGGAACATCGAAATGATCGAAGGCCGCCGCTTTGAGACGGGCAAAAACGAAATTATCGTCGGATCCGGAGCCGCGCGCGCGTTCGCCGGGCTCGATGTCGGCAAGCAGATCCGAATGGGCCAGAACGTCTGGGACATCGTCGGCATTTTCACGGCCAAGGGCGGCATCGCCGAGTCCGAAATCTGGTCGGACGCGAATGTCCTGATGCCCGCCTATCACCGCGAGGACGGTTTCCAATCGGTGTATGTGAAACTGACCGACCCGTCGGCCTTCCAGCCATTCAAAGATTCTCTAACATCCGACCCCAGGCTGGAAGTGAAAGTGGCGCGGCAGTCGGAATTCTATGAAGAGCAATCCACGATGGTCACCCGGTTTATCACGACCATTGGTATTTTCATCGCCAGCTTGATGGCGGTCGGCGCGTTGTTCGGCGCGCTCAACACGATGTATAGTGCCGTGGCGGATCGAACCCGGGAAATTTCCACCCTGCGTGCGCTCGGGTTCGGAACCGGGCCCGTGATTTTCTCCGTGCTCACCGAGTCCATCGTTCTCTCCATCCTCGGCGGTTTGTTAGGCGCTGGCGCGGCCTATCTGCTCTTCGACGGCTACCGCGCCTCCACCATCAACTGGCAGACCTTCAGCCAAGTGACCTTCGCTTTTAAAGTGACGCCGGCGCTGCTAGGGCTGGCCATTGTCTTCGCCACCATCATCGGCCTTTTCGGCGGCTTGTTTCCAGCCATCCGCGCAGCGCGGCTATCGATCGCCTCGGGGCTGAGGGAGTCTTGAGCCGGGTGAACGCCCGTGGCGACTTGTTGTTTTGATAGACCACCTCTGCCACGGGTGAGTGATACCCTCTGTCAGAAACAAGATCCCAGAACGATCCCGTGGGGAGCTGACAAACAATGACTCCCGGTCATCACCGCAGCTAGACGATGCGACCGGTGGCGATGGAGTTCGCTTGCCCAGCGGACAGGAAAATGCACTGCTAGGCGCATGGAGAAATTCAGCTACATTCCAAAGACCTGGGACTTGCCGGTCGCCATCCGCAAGCGGCTCGGTGATTCGGTCGGTAGGCAGCGTCTGATGGATGAGGACGGCCACATGCTGCTGTTACTCCACCAAGTCCCCCGGGCGGAGGATGACGAGGTGCGGACCGCTGTGGTCTTTTGGAAAAACCCTGCTGGAGATTGGAAAAGCGCACCGGTCGCGGGTGGACTGAGTGGGTTGGAAACGCATCTCGCCTCTTATCGCACGGCCATCCATCAGCTCGACGAAGAGGTCGATTCGGCGAAAACCCCGCGGCAGTATTTTGAGGTGATGCGCCGGATGCACCCCTTGCAACGTTCCACCCGCAACATGCTCGATGCCATCCAGGCCACTCGCCAAGCACTGCCGGATGACTCGCGGGTCATCACCTTGCGGGACCAAGCAGCTGATTTGGAACGCGGGATCGAGCTTGTCGCCGCAGATGCCAAGGCGGGCATGGATTTCACGATGGCCGAGTCCGCGAACCAACAAGCGCTCTCCGCAGAGGTGGCGAATCAGGAAGCGCGCCGGCTCAACCGCCTCGCCGCCTTCTTCTTTCCGCTGGCCACGCTGGTCGCGGTGTTCGGCATGAATCCGCCGGAAGATATTTATCAAAACCCCAGCTTCTGGGTGGTCCTCGGCGCGGGAGTTTTGTTAGGCTTGGTGGTTTTCCTACTGGTGTCCGTACGGAATCGGATGGAGAAGAAACCATGAACGAAGATCCCGCCAACGAGATTTCTAAAAACGAATCGCCTTGCTGCTGTCACGGCCACCCGTCAAAAAACCGGGTATTAGTCGCCGCGCTGCTCATTTGCGGCATCGGGGGCGTAGCCGCCGGCACCGCGACCCTGCTATGGATGACCAACGCGGAAATCGGCATCGGGCCCTTCACTCCGTTAGAGAATGATGATCTCGGGGGAATATTTCTTCTTCTCCGGCGGATGGCATTCACGACCATCGCGTTCGGGATCACGGCATTTCTAATGGGACTCTATCTTCGGTCGCGCGGGCGGCGAATAAAATGTGCGGAATGACCCGGGCGTGGGAAAGCGGCGGCTTACAGGCAATCAGCCGGTCGCCTTCCCGGTGATGTGGCGGTGGACCTCCTCGGTGAGAGTCTGGATTCTTTCGCTCATCGCCCTGGTGAGTTCGGTCAGCTCGGTGTTCTGGCGCAATAGCACTAACAGTTGCGCAGACTGTCCGGCGGCCAGGGTCTCGCGTTGTTCGCTGGCCAGCGCGAGAGCCTCGCGGTGCTGGGCGTCGGCATCGGCATGGGCCTTGTCGCGGTCCGCCTGACGCGTCTGGGCGAGGAGAATCAACGGCGCGGCGTAGGCGGCTTGCAAACTGAACGCGAGGTTGAGCAGGATGAACGGATAGATGTCGAATTTGAAAACCCCCATCGCGTTGAGGGCGATCCATGTGGCAACGAGGACTGTCTGGCCGACGAGAAATACCGGCGTACCGAAGAATCGGGCGAAGGCCTCCGCCTTGAGGGCGAACCAGTCGTTGCCAAAGACCGGCGCGAGGTGGGCATGCTTCTGGTGGAACCGGAAATGCGGTTGCTTTTCAGCGGACGCCACCGGAGAGGGCGGAATGATTTCCTTTTCCATGGATCTCATTCAATGCGAGGCACGGCACGGCGTCCAGCGGGGGTTTGGAAAAGACCGGGAGGGAAAGTCCTCGAGAAATTCCCATTTGATTTTTTCCAAGGTGGCGTCCACAAGCTCCGGGCATGGCGAAAGCGAAGGACGAGAACCGGGTGGTGGTGAAGGTATTACTCTATGGCATCCAGCCGCAGATCTGGCGGCGGTTTTCGATTTCTGCAGACATCACCTTCATCCAGTTCAGCGATGCGGTGCAATCGGTGATGGGCTGGGACAACAAGAGTCCGCACGAGTTCCGCCACGGCAAGGGCAAGCGGCTCGTCGATGTCATCGGCCCGATCGGCCTTGAGGATCAGGTGCCCGGTGAGTTCCAAGACGAGGCGGTGCTGACGGTCAAAAATTTCCTCGGCAAGCGCCGCCTGCCGATCCGTATCCTTTATCGCTATGACTTCGCCGACGAATGGATCCATGAGATCGCCTTCGAAAAATGGGAGGGTGGCGAGGGTGGGCCGGAAGTGCTCGAAGGCGCGCGCGCCTGCCCGCCGGAAGACTTCGGCGGGACCTTCCAATACATGCAGGCACTTCACGGCGAAATCGAGTGGGCGCACCCGGGATATGATCCGGAGGCCTTTGATCCGAAGACTGTTAGCTTCGAGCAGAAGAAGGCGGTGAAGAAGCGGCGGGGAAGTTAAAAAGGGGCATAGACGGGGGCATGAATGTATCCTCCGAGCTAACAGGCGTGGCGCCCAATGCTGTCAGTTTAAGAGTTTTCAACCGCAGATGGACGCGGATAAACGCAGATGAAAATCCAAAACTATCCCTCTTTATCTGCGTTCATCCGCGTCCATCTGCGGTTCAATTCTTCGCGCTTCATGTTTAAACTGATCGTATTGGGCGAGACGCCAGTTACCCCCCTCATCGTCATGGGACCAGCCGGATCCCCTTGTCCCCGATGGTGATCTTCTGCTTCTTGAACAGCGCACCGGTCGCTTGCTTGAAGGCGCGCTTGCTGACACCGAGTTCCTCGTTGATCTCTGCCGCCGTGCTATGATCGCCGATGGGCCAGAAGCCGCCGCGGGCTTCAAGTTCTGCTAGAATGCGGGCTTCGAGGTCGTCGATTTTCCCACGCCCGGAAGCGTGCAGGCTGAGGTCGATTTTCCCGTCATCTCTAACCGTCCCGATGTAACCCTTCAATGCCTCACCGGGTTGGAGCGGTTGGAACACGTCGTTGGCGAAAATGAGGCCGCTGTGGGTGTGGTTGATGATGGCCTTGTAGCCGAGATCGGTTTTGGCGAAGACGATGAGATCCACCGCCTGGCCCGGATAGAAATCGTGCGGCGTCTGGTCCAGGTGCCGGGTGAGCCGGGTGGAGGCGATGATGCGGCCGGTCTGCTCGTCGAGGTGGGCATGGACGAGGTAGTTTTTCCCAACGTCCATGCGGACCTTCTGCTCGCGGAACGGAACTAGCAGATCCTTCGGTAAGCCCCAATCCAGGAACGCACCGACGCCGGTGACGTCCACGCATTTCAACCGGGCAAACTGGCCGGGCATGACTTTAGGGCGCAACAAGGTCGCGACCAGGCGGTCTTCGGAATCGTTATAGAGGAAAACATCGAGGGACTCGCCGATGCTCGAACCGCGGGGAATCTCGCGGTGAGGCAGCAGGATTTCACCCAAATCACCGCCGTCGAGAAACAACCCGAAGGGCTTTTCGTGCAGGATCTGGAGGGATGCGCGCTCGCCGATGTTCGCCATGGGCGAAAGTTGAACCGGCGGTGGCGGCGAGTCGATGGCGGATTCGCCACTTGTCGCCGGTTTCACCGCGCGTCAGGCTGCGGGTATGGAAAGTCACGAGTGGTTTGAGAACACGGATGAGGGCAAGGTCTTCTACCGAGCGAATTATCTGGGCATCCGATGGACGATCATGACCACCACCGAAAAGCGCAATCCGACGTGGACCGACCTCAAGCCGCCCTCGGAGGAGGTCTGGCGGGCGCTGCGGGATGTGGTTTGGAAAAAATACCAACGCAAGCGCTGCCCGTGGGAACGCGTGGCGGATCTCGACAAGATCCTCGGCGATGAGCCGCTGCCGAAGCCCGGGCGTTAGAACTCAGGGAAGCGCCTGCTCGACGGTGGCGTTGTCCACACCGAGCAAGTCCCGCAGCCGGGTGCGCAGGGTGGCTTCCACGGTGTTGAGCATGCCGCTCTGCTCGGCTTCGGTCCGCATCTGGGCGCGGAGCTCGCGGAGGATCTGGGCGCGGTCTTCCGGCTGGATCCGGTTCAACCAGCCGTCATCCTCGCTGAGCACATCGTAGTCCAGCAGCTCGACGGAAAGTATCTCCGGCTTGGGAAACCGGGCGACGGGCCTGCCGTTTTCGATGCGCAGCGAAACGCCGTTCTTCAGGCGGTAGCCGCCCTTCACCGAGTAGTGACCGCGGACAATGAGCTTCTTCGTCCCGAGCGGGATGATGCCGGAAAACTCTTCTGACTTTTCGATGGTGCGGGTGGCGCTCATCCGCATTTCCAGCAGCGAGAGTTCGGAAATCTCAGTGGTTTCGACAATCTCCGCCCGGCCTTCGACGATGCGGGTGTCGGTGTTGGTGATCGCACCGAGGACCTTGTCCAAGCCGCGCTCAAGGCTGTGCTTGGTGCCCGCCAGCACCTGTTCGATGGGCCTTACGACAAGGAACCAAGTGCCGCAAATAATTGCCAGCAGCGTGATCGCCCGGCGAAAAGTCCGCCACATTTCCACCCGGTCTTCCATGCGGGAAAGCTTAACAGATCCCAAACAATCCGTCCATTCTCGAAGTTTTTTTCAAATTTGATAAACCCGAAACCTGTGTCAAACATTTCAAGTTAAGGAAATTTTCCTTTAACTCAATCCAACCTAGAAAGCCAAACCCATGAGATCACCGATTTCGCCAGCGCGGAACGGTCAGGCGTTCAGACGCCTCGCCGCAGCCACCCTGTTTGCCTCCACCGCCGTGAGCCATGCCTTGCCTACGGCCGTCGATTCCTTCCTTACCGGTGGCTCCGACTACTCCGTCGGCAGCGAGTCCCTGAACGGCCAAGGTCCGACAGCGACCGGCTTCTCGGGCGCCTGGCTGGCAGCCTATGGCGGCGCCCAGTCGCCGAGCGTCATCGCCGGTGGCCTGAGTTACTCCACCGTGCCGAACGCTGGCGGAGCGATCGAGTATCCGCTCGGTGGAAACGGCCGGGCCGGTCGCTTGCTAACCACACCCTATGGAAATTCCTACGCAGGCACTGTTTATTACGGAGTGATGATCCAACTCGATACTCTTGGCACCAGCTACCGTGGGCTCGAACTGCACGATGGCGGCTTCGATGACGGATCCAACAGAAAGTTACAAATTGTCGTTGGTGAGGGTGGCACCGGTGCCCCCGCCGGCAACTTCGGCGTGCGGGTCAATGGCAACAACAGCGCCGGCTTCATTGGTGATCTCGGTGCGATCGACACCAACGTCAATTTCTTCATCGTCAAAATTGCATTCTCGGCCACCGCCGGTCAGGACGTGGTTTCCATCTGGCGGAACCCGACAGATCTCTCGAGCGAGGCAGGATCGGGCGCGGCGAATTTCATTTCAACTCCCCTCGACTTCGTGTTCGACCGGGTGTCAGTCGCCCGGTTCAACGGCGGTGACGGCTTCAAAGCGGACGAGATCCGCCTCGGTAACGCTTGGACTGACGTCACCACCCCTGTCAGTAATGCAGACACCGACAACGATGGTCTGCCAGACTCTTGGGAACTGGTTCTCATCAACGCCAGTCCCTCCGACGGATATGTCACCCTCGCCGACGTGAAGGGCCCTCTCAACGCCCCGGCAACCTCGGACTTCGACAACGACGGTTCGAGTGACGCCCAAGAGTATGCCAGAACCACCAACCCGCAGAATCCCGACAGCGATGCTGACGGACTAATGGACGGCCCGGAAACCGGTACCGGCACTTTTGTCAGCGCTCTCAACACCGGATCCAACCCGCTCAACAGCGACACCGATGGTGATAAGCTGAAAGACGGCCCCGAGGTTTTCACCTATGGCACCAATCCCAACCTTGCAGACACAGACGGCGACGGGGAGTTCGATGGCCTCGAAGTGGCGCAGGGAAGCAACCCGACAAACTCCGCGAGTTTCTCGATCGCCCTCGGTATTCCCGCCCTGGACGGTGTGCGCGACGAAGCGCAGTATAGCACTCCACTCGCACTACAAACCGTCAATACCGAGTTCGGCGACAACGCCAGCGAGTGGAACGCGGCTTACGCCTATGTGAACGCCGGTAAACTCTATCTGATGTTCACTGGAAACTTGGAGAACAGATTCAACAAGCTGGAAATTTTCATCGATTCTAAGAGCGGCGGTTCCACCACCCTCACCACGGCGGGCAATGACGGATCCGGTGTAATGACCGGTATGAAGTTCGATAGTAACTTCGCTCCTGACTACCACCTCATCGCCCGCCGGGGGAGTGGAAAATTCGATTTGGATTTCGCCAATCTCGGCACCTTGGCCTTTGACTACCATGCCGATTTGTTCGGAGGTACTGACAGCGGCAGCGGCTTTACTGGGGCAGGAACCGCCCACACGAAGGCGATCCGCGTCGGTTATGACGGCTCTAACTCTGCCGGGATCGTCGGTGGAACAGGTGCCGCCAATCCTGTCGATGCCGCCGCGGTGACCACTGGCTTGGAACTCTGCATCGATCTAGCAGATCTTGGTAGCCCCACCGGACCGATCAAGGTGATGTTGCTGCAGAACAACGACAATCACACCTTCATCTCGAACCAAAGCCTCGGCGGGCTGCCAGCTGGCTATGGAAACCTCGGGAGTCCTGCTAACACCAAAGATTTCAGCACCTATCCCGGCGACCAGTTCTTCAGCGTGGATCCGAGCCCGGTGCATCTGTTCGGCGGCAATACCGCCCTCCGCTTCACCGCGACGGGCCTGACGGTGGGAAGCAACTATGTCGTGCAAGAGTCCGCCACCCTCGCCGGCTTCACCGACATCCCCGGTTCACAGTTCAACGCGACCAGCACGGTTCAGGTAACCTCGGTGCCGGTCACCCCTGGCACGGTTCCCAAGTATTTCCTCCGTTTGAAGAAATTGCCTTGAGCCCTCCCTGATCAATCCAAGGCGCTGTCCCAAGCCGGGACAGCGCCTTTTTTTGTGCTGAATCCACGGGCTGCTTCCCGCTTGGCGAATGCCGGTTCCATGGCATAGTGGGTCCATGGAAGATGATGACTCGACGATCCTTGGCAGGGAGCTGGTATTCAGACAGCTGGGGAAGCCCGCCGAGGTGCTAGAACTGGAAGGCGACACCTTGATTTCCCAATCGCTCGACGGCGGTGATGTCCTCGTCCGCCTGCTCGCCGCACCAATCAACCCGGCCGACCTCAACACCATCGAGGGCACTTACGGCGTC
>JBBQDJ010000079.1:0-11047 GCA_038319595.1 Verrucomicrobiales bacterium | reverse complement strand
ATCATTTTTCTGACAGAATCATTGAAGAGAAAACCCACGCCGCCCCGGTCTTGAAAATCATTCTGTCCGCCATGATTCTGTCAAATTCTTCGATCATGAATTGGCGGAGGAATGGAGAGAGAGTTCAAGCTTCAGCTTGTCTTTGCTGCGGCTGCGAGGAGGAAGCTGAGCCAGCGGCCCGAAGGGGATCTAACATATATACACGCTGAAATCCAAGGACTGACCCGAATGGCGCTAACTTAAGGTTCGTTTAGGATGCTTTATGGCTGCTCCCGCATGCAAAATCTCTCCGAAAAAGCGCTTAAGTTAGCGCCATTCGGGTCAGTCCCGGTAATCAAGCACAAGCAAAAGCCCTTTTTGCGACTGAACGTCTCTGTGAATCGGGTCAGGTGTCGCATTTTAACATTTTGTGCGCTCAGCGAGGGAGAGGAAGTTTGGATGGGGTCGTAGCCCATGGATTCACATTCGAGAAATTGGGTATTTGCGGGATGATTATGGAAGGGGGGAATTGTTGGGAAATGGGATTGGAGGCTAGCCGGGAGAGTTCGCGCTCAAGGGACAACCGTTCATTTTTTCGCTTCCATAGAAAGAATGTTTTCAGCCTTTGTAGATGTCGCCGCGCGGTCCGACTGCTTCGACGAGGTTCAGTAGCACCTGCTCGCCAAGTTTTGCTTCCGAGTCAGGATTGATAGTTAGAATGGCCCGATAAGAGCCAATACACATTCTCCAGCATCCTCGCCAATCACCCTTCATCGCCTTGAGGTTCTGGTGGGTGGACGGATCGGGCATGACGAGCAGTTCTTCGAGAGTGTCGAAAATCTGCCGGGTCCGGTCCTGCGGGATGCGACGCATAGCCCGCAGTGCATGGCGGGTCAGTGCGAGGCGATGCATCACAGTCCGAGCTGGCGTTTCGCTTCCTCGGAGCTGACGAAGTTCTGATGCCTTCCAGCGGCAAGATCGTTTTGGGCCTCGCGGATTGCGTCCTTTTCCTCATCGCTGAGGTCGAGTCCGTAGGTTTCGACGAAATCGACGAAATCCTCGTAGGGGATTACAACTTCAAGTGGTTTGCCGGCCCGGTCATACCGAACGCTTTTTTGCAAGATGGCTTCCGCTGTCATGGCTTCAGGATAACGGCTCTTCGCTGTTTTTGCGAGCTTTGGTTTCCGATTCGTTCGGCTTCGAAAGATTACCAGTCCCGACTAATACCAAAGTTCATTTGAATCTAGAAACTTCCCACCGTTGCGACCGCACCACAGTCGGCAGCGGGAGTCCGCTCCTTTGCCTCGCCGCCCGAGGACGATCCAACTGCTGGCAGTGCTCCCGCCTCCGGCGCGACCCGACGGGTTCTGATTCTCCCTGAGGAGGTAAGAAACCCTGTTCTTTGCTCACTCAGCGCACCGTATAGTTCATCCGCTAGTCGAAAAATCATTAGGATATCAAGCGCACCTAGACCCAGGTCTTGGCCCGTCTCACTAAGATCTTCTATGCCACCTCATGTGATCAATTTTGGACACCGTTGCGTGGCTTTAGCCCGACTTCCGTGCGATCGGCGAGAATGGGAAGTGAACGACCCAACATGAGTGGATTTTCAAGCGTTTCATGGGCAATCGCGATCTCCTCGCATTCGCCGGACCGTTGCGGAGAACGGTCCCTGCCAATGATCCAAAACGCTTTCGGACGCGGGCCGCGAAAATCGGGCTGAAATTCGATTCGCTGAGGTAGTCGCCCGTTCGATGTGAATAGGGAAAGACAAAGGTAGATCTTTCGCGCGACCATTGTCCTACGAGGCGGCGGTAGCAGATTGGATCGCCAAGGCGGAACCGGCCGCAGGAGGAATCCCGGATTCGTCTTGCCCAGGTCCTGCCGCTGCGGTTACTCATCGGTCTGGGTACGGGAAAACCGCTGACGGGTTGACCTGAGTTTCCCACAACGATCCGAACCCTTTCAAAATGAGCTCCCACGTCACGCATTCCACCCCGAAGAAGAAAAAGATCCATCAGGACTGGCGGATCATCGTCGCTGCGGTGGTCATGATGATCGCGATGGTCATTTATGTCCTGACCATGAACGAGTCAGTCGTGCTTGACCCGATGAAGCCGGCTGCTCCCAAAGAAGCGCCGGTGAATCCTTAATTTCAATCCCGGTGAGAACCTTGGGAAAATTGCTGGCTGCTGGCCTGGTGACTTTTGGTGGGATGCTCCCCGGAGCCGAGCCGCCCGTCTTTGCCCGGAAAAACGAGATCAAATTATTCGTGACACCCGGGAATGCCGAGCAGGCGCTGGCGGTGTTGAAACTCGACGAAAAGAGCGCTTACCGGCAGATGGTCTGTTTTTTCGACACCGCCGCCGGAGCCTTGGCCGCACAAGGTCTGATCCTGCGGGCACGGCAAAAAGACGGTGAGCCAGGGCAATCCACGGTGAAGCTCCGCGCCAGTGAAATGGCTGACGGATTGAGCGAAGCGGAACGGGCGATCCAACCCGAGCAGGACTGGACCCGCGAGGATCTGCCGACCTTGTCCAGATCGGTGGATCACGAGTCGATCACCGAAGGTTTGGTGGCAAAAGTCGCCGCGGGCGAGGAGAAGGTGAAGGCGCTTTTTAATGATCAGCAGCAAAAACTGGTGATGGCACGGATGAAGGGTTTCAACTGGCTCAGCTTGCGCCGGTTCGGTCCGGTGGAGACGCTGGTTTGGAAGCAGCAACGCAAGCTAGACGGCTTCAAAGAAAAGGTGACCGTCGAGATCTGGCGGCTGAAAATGGACGGCCGCACGCTGAACGTCCTCGAAGTCTCCGCCAACGCCAAGGCCGGGACCGAAGCGCAGGCGCAGGAATTGGCAAAACAGTTTTTCGGAGCCGCCAGAGCCGCCGGTTTGGGCGAACCATCTGGACAGACGAAGACGAGCCAAGTGTTAGAGTTTTTCAAGCCGGGGAAGTAAGCGCCGGGCCGGTTTCGTGATGGTCCGACGTGGACGCGATGGTGGACCGGGTGCTGGATTTTTTTGAGATGTTTGTTCCGTAGCGGTCATGAGAAGTGGCGATGCGACGCGGTCCGCGGGCTGGGTGATGACTTCGCATGCGCTCTGCGGCGAGACGCCACAGCCACTTTTGGCAATAGTCGGGATCTAACAAAATCGCTTACGTTTTTTGGATTTCATGGCTTCCCATGGCCCAATGACGGACAGGGAATAGATCTTGATCCCAGCGCCGATACCGGCATCCTACGTGAGCGCTGAGGTCGTAAATGTCGGCTTGGATTTTTCGTGAGGTTAATCCATGGCATCATCGTTCCGCAGGCTCTAAATTCTCTGCTCTCGACTTACTCCCGCGATGATCCGCCGCTATAACCGTCACCAGACGATGATAGCTATTCTCTGTCTATTAGGTGGAATCATTCACCGTTTGATCGTTCATGAACTCGTCATTTTTTCTGGCCGCGAACCAAGGCGGCAAACTGATCGGCGTTGGGCTGATTTGCACCGGCTACGGCATTTATCTGATCAAGCGCGGCATCGAGGGTGACACGCTTTGCCCAGGAACCCAATTCACCTATCTGCCGCGCGGGTTGTTCATCGGCACTGGCATTTTGCTGCAACTGCCGTTACCCGCGGCGTTCTGGTTCCTGCATTCGATGGAAAATCTCTGAGGCGGACCGAGGAAATCCTTGCTTCGGAAAAATCGGAAGTTTTGAGGATTGCCGATTACTTCGGGTTTGTTTACTTTTCCCAAAAGGGTGCGGAATGCGTGATTTCCCCACCTGTGGTTGGCTATTTACCTGAGCATCCGTGCCGAAATCCCTTAAAATTCTCATCGCCTGTGGTGGCACTGGCGGCCACTTGTTTCCCGGAATCGCCGTGGGTGAATCGTTGCGTGCCCGAGGCCATGAAGTGCTGCTGCTGATCTCGGAAAAGAAGGTCGATTCCGAGGCATCTGCGAAGTATAAGCATTTGACGTTCAAGACGATGCCCGCCGTGGACAAGCCGCCGACGCTGTCGCCGCGGATGCTGCCGTTTCTCTGGAAACTGTGGGGCTCGGTGCGGCATTGCAAGAAGGTGATCCGCGAGTCCAAGGCGGACGCGGTGCTGGGCATGGGTGGGTTCACCTCGCTGCCGCCGGTGTATGCCGGGCACAGGCTGGGGCTGAAGACCTTCATCCACGATTCGAACGCCCGGCCGGGCCGCGCGAATGTGCTGACCAGTCGGTTTTGCACCCGGGTGTTCCTCGGATTGGAACCGGCGAAGGCATTTTTTCCGAATCGGGAAACCGTGACGACGGGGACACCGGTGCGGCCGGAAATCATCGATCTGCCATCACGGGAGAGCGCGGCGGCCTTGTTCGGCCTGGCAGTCGGGCGGCCAACGATCGTCGTGACCGGCGGCAGCCAAGGGGCAAAGCGGCTGAACGAACTTTGCGCGCAGGCGGCGGCGATTTTACCTCCGGAAACGCAGGTGCTGCACATCGCCGGAGCCTTGGACTTCCAACGCGTTTCCGAAATCACGAAAGGCCGCGAAGGCTACAAGGTGCTGGGTTTCTGCGACCAGATGCCGTCCGCCTACGCCATCGCCGATCTGGTCATCGCACGGTCCGGAGCGTCGAGCCTAACGGAAATCGCTATCGGGGGGCATCCGTCGATTCTGGTGCCGTATCCTTACGCCGCCGATGATCACCAGACGCGGAATGCCGAGGTCTTCGCTGCTGCGGGGGCCGCCATGCTGGTCCAAGAGCGCGATCTGGATGCGGAAAAACTCGCCGCGCTCGCAACTTCGATCCTGCAAGACTTGCCAACTCACCAGCGCATGGCAAAAGCCGCGCGTGCACTCGCCATCCCCGATGCCGCGGACCGGGTGGGTGCCGCCATCGAAGCCACTCTCACGCACTCATGACCGATTTCAGCCAGCGACTCACCGACCGGAGCCATCCGCTCCACATCCATCTCATCGGCGTGGCCGGATCCGGCATGAGCGGCCTCGCGCTATTGCTGTTAGGGATGGGCCACAAGGTCAGTGGATCGGACCGCGTCACGACGGCGGAAACGGAAAGGATGCAGGGCCTGGGGCTGAATTTCTCCTCGCCCCACAGTGCTGCCGCCGTGAAGGGCGCGGACCTCGTCGTCTATTCGTCGGCGATCAAATCCGACAATCCGGCCTACTCCGCAGCGAAGAAAGGGAAAATCCCATTGCAGCGCCGGGCCGAATGCCTCGCCGCGATTTTGCATACGAAGAAGGGCATCGTGATTTCCGGAACGCACGGGAAAACGACGACCTCTTCGATGACCGCCCACGTCCTGCGTGAAGCCGGGCAGAAGCCAAGCCACTACGTCGGCGCGGAAATCCCCATCCTCGGCGCGAATGCGAAATGGTCGCAGGAAGGTGAGTTTATGGTCGCGGAGGGCGATGAAAGCGACGGAACGCTGGCACTCTATCATCCCGAGCATGCGGTGATTTTGAACATCGAGGCCGAGCACCTGGATTTCTATAAAGACATCGACCATATCAAGGAAGTTTTCTCACAGCTCGCGGATCAAACGACAGGCAAGCTCGTCTTCTGCGCCGAGGATCCGGTGGCCAATGAGGTTTGTGCGGGACGTGCCAACGCCGTTTCCTATGGCTGGGAGGATGCCGATTACACCGCCACCGACGTTCGTGATCTCAAGGGCTCTTCGGCTTTCACGGTGAAGAAAAAGGGGGAGGTGTTAGGTGATGTCGAACTCGGCATTCCTGGAAACCACAACATCCTCAACGCGCTCGCCGCGATCGCGCTCGCTGATAGCTGCGGTGCGGAATTCGCATTGGTCGCCCGTGCCTTGGCCACCTTCGCCGGAGCCAAGCGCCGCTTCGAGACGAAATATCTATCAGCGAACTACCGCATCATCGACGACTACGGACACCATCCGTCGGAACTCGCCGCAACGCTACAAACGGCACGTTCGCTGAAATCAAAACGCGTGGTCGTGTTGTTCCAACCGCACCGTTATTCACGGACCAAGGCGCTGGCGGACGATTTCGGAAAAGTCCTCCAAGCCGCTGACCTCGTTTTCATCACCGATGTTTACGCTGCTTCAGAAAAACCGATCAAAGGGATTTCCGGCCAGACCTTGATCGATGCGATGAAGGCGCACGGCGACATCCCTGCGACCTATCTTCCGAATCTGGATACCGCGCACCACGCCATCGGCCATGCGCTGCAACCGGGCGACCTGCTCATCACGCTTGGCGCTGGAAACGTCCATGAAGCCGGCACCCGGCTTGCGGCGGATTTAAAGATCATCGAGGAAATGCGCGGGCTGATGCCGCCCGGCGAGATTGACGGTAAACTCTACGAACCGATGAGCCGTCACACGACCTTGTTAGTCGGCGGCCCGGCGCAATTCTGGATGGAACCGCACGGTTTCTATGGTTTCGCCTTTCTGGTAGATTACTGCCGCGAACGTGGCATCCCGGTGCGCGTCGTGGGCCGGGGGTCAAATTTGTTAGTCCGTGATGGTGGCATCCGTGGCGCGGTGATTCATCCGACCGGCGGCGTCTTCTCCGAGGTCACTGTTGGCACGCGTGGCGAAGTTACCGCAGGTGCAGGGGTGCGATTGAAGAAACTTGCCAGCGTTGCAGGTGGCAGCAGCATTGGGGGCTTCGAGTGGATGGAAGGCATCCCGGGCAACGTCGGTGGCGCGCTGCGGATGAACGCGGGTGCGATGGGCATCGATACCTTCGATCAAGTGGTTAGAGTGACCTTCCTCGACGAGGACGGAGTCATCCGTACCCGTGAGCGCGATGAGATCGTCGCAAGCTACCGCAACGTCCCCGAGCTGCGGCGCAATTTCGCCCTACAGGCCGTTTTCAAAGGTAAGGCCGACACCGCGGAAAACATCAAGGAGCGCTGGGATGCCTCACGCGAGAAACGCAAAACCTCCCAGCCGGTCGCGGCGTCCGCCGGATGCACGTTTAAGAATCCGGAGGAGGTCCCCGCCGGCCGGGTGATCGATTCGCTCGGGCTGAAAGGCAGCACTTGCGGCCACGCGGCCGTCTCCGAAGTCCACGGGAATTTCTTGGTCAATCAAGGCGGTGCAACCGCATTGGAAATTCTAACACTCATCGAGTTCATCCAGGAAAAGGCCCGCGACGAGCGCAACGTCGAACTCGAAACCGAAATCAAAATCCTCGGCGACGACGAACCTTCCTTTTGAAATTTCAATTTCCAGAATCCAATCCATGACAACAACGTTGACCGGCAAAAAAATCGCGGTGCTGATGGGTGGCCCGGGCTCGGAGCGCGCCGTCTCTCTGGCGTCGGGGAATGCGGTGCTCAAGGCTCTGTTAGGTCTGGGGCTTGATGCGGTAGCCGTCGATGTGACCGGCACCGAGATCCATCTCCCCGAGGGAACGAATCTCGCATTCAACGTGATCCACGGCACCTTCGGCGAGGATGGGCAACTTCAGGACGCGCTTGAGAAGCTGGGTGTGCCCTACACCGGAGCCGGCTCGGCCAGCAGCAAGCTCGCCATCCACAAAACCCTAGCGAAAGAGAAATTTATCGCCGCCGGGGTCCCCACCGCACGCTCGCAAACGGTTTCCCTCAGTCCCGGCGTAGTTCCCGATTTGACGATCAAGGCTCCGCTCGTCATCAAGCCGCCGCTCGAAGGGTCCAGTGTTGGCATTCAAATCGTCAAGTCGCAGAACGAGGTGATCGGCGCACTTTTGAAAGCCGCTGAAAAATATCATGAAGTTCTCATTGAGGAATTCATCGGTGGAAAAGAGCTAACCGTCGGCATTCTCGACGGCAAGGCCCTGCCTGTCGTCCAGATCACTCCACCGGAAGGCGTCTATGACATGGCCAGCAAATACCCATGGCTGAGCGGCTCGAAAGGCAGCGTATACGAATGCCCGGCCGATCTCGATCTGGAAACAACCATGGCCGTTCAGGCTGTTGCCACCGCCGCCCATCACGCACTCGGAGTAGAAATTTATTCGCGGGTTGATGTCTTGCTGGATTCCGACAATCGTCCCTTCGTCCTCGAAGCCAACACGATCCCAGGCATGACGGAAACCAGCCTTTTGCCCAAAGCCGCCGCCGCTGCCGGAATTTCCTTCCCTGAGTTATGTAAAACCATCGCCGAGCTTTCACTCCAACTCCGCTCCTGACATGTCGAAACAACGAACCAGCACATCCCGCCGCCGCTCGCGCTCCAAGGTACTTGAGGTTCGAGTCATGTCCTCGCGCATCGCCTGGTTCAGTTTCCTCAAGCTCGCTGGCGGCGTCTTGAAATTCGCCTGTGTGCTCGCCGTCATCGCCGGTGCCGGCTGGGGCGTCTGGCAGGGCATCCAACACGCTTTCTACAAGAACCCCGATTTCCGCTTGCAGGTGATCGACTTGAATTCCAACCCCGTGATCGACGAAGCCGGCCTTGTCGAAGCCGCCGCGATTGATCTCAATGCCAGCTTGTTCGACATCGACGTGGACGATCTAACCAACAAGCTCAACCAACTACCGCAAATTTCCAGCGCCCGGGTGGAACGGCACCTGCCTGGCACCTTGGTGGTAAGGGTGATTCCCCGGGTGCCGGTGGCATGGCTTTCCTGTGTTGATGTTGGTCTAACTGAAACAGGGCGCGAAGGGGACCTGCTGGTGGACCATGACGGAATCGCCTATCCTTGCCCTGCACGGCAACTTGAAAGTGCCATCAAACTTCCCGTCATCCATCTGCCCTCATTGGACAAGCACCTCATCGCCACAGGAAAACCCGTCACCCTTCCAGAACTCAGGCATTGTTTTCAATTGCTTGATACCGCCCGTGAATCCGATCCGGATGCGACCCACTGGATCGAATCCATCAGACAAGCCAACGAATGGTCCTTGCTTCTCGTGACGCGTGACGGCACGGAAGCCACCTTTGGCATTGGCGACCACGAACGACAGATCAGCCGCCTCCGCGCTGCGATGGAGCATGCGAACCAGGAAGGTTACGTCATCAGCACCATCAATCTCATCCCAAAGCACAATGTGCCGATCACTCTGAGAGAAGAGAAGGCGGCCCCGCGCGCCGTTCCTGTTTCTGAACCAACTTCCGAGGATCTCCGCAAGGATCGCCGCACTCGCGACCTCAATAAACTTCTCAACCGCAACTGATCGCATCCCGCAATCCAAACCCCATGGCACGTCGCACGAAAATTCACGTCGGACTCGAAATCGGCACCAGCAAAACCTGCATGGTCGTCGGCGAGGTCAAGGCTGACAGCGCGGTCAAGATCCTTGGCATTGGAGTGACCAAGACGGCGGGTGTTAGAAAAGGGGAGATCTGTGATTTTGCCCAAGCCCGCGCCTGTCTCAAGGATGCTCTAGCCAAGGCGGAGGACGCCAGCGACGTCGAGATCGGCAGTGTTTTCCTCGCCGTCACCGGATCCCACATCCAAGGCATCAATCACCGCGGCACCTACCGGCTTCCCGATGGCGAACCCACGGTGAGTGCCGAACACGTCGAGGAGGCGCGCACCATCGCCCGCGAGGTTCACATCCCGCAGGATCATGTCTATTTGCACCCGATTATTCGCAGCTATTGGCTCGACGGTCTGGAGCACACCACCTCGCCGGTCGGACTCTTCGGAAAAACCGTGGAAGCGGATTTCCACGTGGTCCACGGCATCGGCACGCGCATCCAGAACAGCATCAGACTGGTTAGAGAAATTCCGCTCGAAGTGGATGACATCGTATTCTCGCCCATCGCCACCGCGCAGATGGCGCTCGACCGCGAACAACGGGAACGCGGTGCGCTGGTCATCGACATCGGCGGTGGCACCACCGACTACGCACTCTATCTGAACGGCGCGATCGCCGCATCCGGCTGTATCCCCGTCGGCGGCGACCACGTCACCAACGACATCCACCTCGTCACCGGTCTGCCGTTTTCCAAGGCGGATCGTCTAAAAATCCTTGAAGGAGACGCTTCCGCAGATCCCGCGCGCTCGGTCGGCACCGCGAAGCTGACGGACGACCGCGGCTTCGCCGAAGTGGAGGTCGGGCGCGCGATTCTCAACGAAGTCATCCGCCAGCGTCTGGAGGAAACGCTCAGGCTGGTCCGTGCCCGCCTGCCTGCCGGAGCGGTTGAATCCATCGGAGCTGGAATTTTTCTAACTGGCGGCACCAGCCTGATGCGCGGCTTCAGCGAACTCGCGTTCGACGTCTTCGGCCGCGACATCTACCGTCCCGAACCGCCGGAAATCAGCGGCGTCCAAGCCAGTTTCAAGGATCCCCACTACGCCACCGCCATCGGCCTGATCCGCTATGCCCAGATCCTCGAAACCGAGCGGGAGTCTCCGCCCGGAGTCCTCGGAAAAATCGGCCGTATGTTCTGGCCGTTCGGAAAATAACCTCTCGCCCCCACAAATCTAACACTATTTTGTTCCCATGATCCCCTACACCCGAGATCCCCAACAGACCATTCCCACTTCCGCCGTGAAGATCATCGGCCTCGGCGGCGCCGGAGCCAACATGCTTGAGCGGATCGCGCTCGACGGCATGGAAGGTGCGGAGTTGCTGGCCCTTAACACCGACATCCGCACCCTCGCCTCCTGCGTCGCGCGCGAGAAAATCCAGCTCGGCGTGAACCTCACCAAGGGCCTCGGTGCCGGTGGCGATCCCGAGCTCGGCCACCAGGCGATGCTCGAATCCGAAGAACAGATCCGCGCCTCGATCAAGGGCCGTCGCATCGTTTTCCTCTGCACCGGTCTTGGCGGCGGCACCGGCTCGGGAGCTTCTCCCATTGTCACCCGCATTGCCCGCGAGGAAGGCGCATTCGTCGTGGTGTTCGCCACCATGCCCTTCGCCTTCGAAGGCAAGCGCCGCCGCGAACAAGCCGAAACCGCGCTCAACGAGTTGGCGGTTCTCTCCAACGCCCTTGTCACTTTCGACAACAACCGCATGGGTGAACTCGTCCTTGCAAAACAGGGCATCCACGAAGCCTTCGCCGCCGCCGACCACATGATCTGTGAGTCGATCAAAGCGGTCATCCGCCTGGTCATTCGTCCGGGACTGATCAACGTCGGTCTCGACGATCTCATGAG
>JBBQDJ010000078.1:0-11070 GCA_038319595.1 Verrucomicrobiales bacterium | reverse complement strand
TTTGCTGTTCGATACCTGCTTTCTGATTGATCTGGAGCGGGAGATGAAGCGCGGGGCGGGCAAGGCGCAGGCATTTCTTCGCGAAAACCAGGAAGCGGTGGCATGTATTCCGTGGACGGTGGCGGGCGAATTTGCAGAAGGATTTACGGACATTTGCGATCCAACCTGTGCGGCGATGCTGAGACGTTTTGAGATGGTGCCGATGGACGAGGCTACGGCGGGTCAATACGCCCGGATTACCGCGAAACTGCGGCGCGAAAACCAACTGATAGGGACCAACGATCTTTGGATCGCTGCCGCGGCTGTGGCGCATGGATTGGAGTTGGTCACGAACAATACCGGCCATTTCGGACGTGTGACGGGGCTGTCGGTCCGCGGATATTGAGCGTTGGCCCCCGTTTCACCGGTCCCCGATGCGCACGATACCGCGCTGGACGGCGCACTGATTGCCGAAGAATGAAAAAATCTGTGGCCGTCACTGAATCGGCAGGAGAACGAGCATCCAGAATGAGGGGGGTGGCAACTGGCCAAGGGTTCCTACACTGGGGGAAATAAAGATATTTTAACCACGGATTTCAGGGATTTTCACGGATAAGATAGTATGAATTCGAGCCTTTTAGGCTTCAATTGGACTTCTTCGGTGATTGCAGGCCGTTTTTCGGGTCTTATCCTGTTTGCTAAAAGTCGGTGCGTTTATGTGGATTGTTGGGGAAGGAACGATGTTTCTCAAACCCCGAGGGGGTTTCGCGTTTTGAGCGCCGGGAAACGGCTGAAATCCCGATCCACCGTCCACAGTTCCCCCACCCCGCTCACAAGGCAGCAGGCTGCGATTCTGGCATCGTGGATCAAGGCCCCACGCACACTTGCGTTCACAGCGAACTCAGCCAGCTGATCCAAAACTCCGGGTGTGTCGCACAGGATTCGCAAACTGGGAGATTCCCGCCATGCCCGGATTTGGTCGATCGCTTGTTCTGGGGTGGAGGGTTTTTTCCATAATTTCGGATGCGTGACGACTCCGTAAAACTCGACGAAACTGTGCAAACACACCGCCCAGGGAGCGGGAGATTCCGCCAGATTGCGGATTACTTCATGCGCTTTGCCGTGGAGAGAAGCTTCGCGCTGGTGCGCATGCACCAGCAGATTGGTATCCACCGCGATCATCAGCCTGGAAAAGAAGGTTCCCGTGCCGCATCGATTGCGTGGTTGATTGTCTCGCTGGTCACCGCCGTGCCATCTTCGGCATGTCCGGCGGATGCGTCTCGAAGCCGGAACGCAGTCGAAGGCGCTTCGATCGCGCGCTCAACAGCATGAATCACCAACGCACGGAAGGTCATTTTCCTATCTGCCAAAATGGGTCTCACCCGCTTCAGTAAATCATCTGGCACATCAATGGTTGTTCTCATGTGCTTATGCATAAAGCATGAAATGCTGATGTGCAACACGGAATCGATTGATCTCTCCAGTGTGATCAGCGGCTGACCCCGATGGTGATGTTCGCTGACGTGGAGCCGTGGGGGGAAATAAAGATATTCCATCCATCTTTTCCCGAGCTGCCCCGCACGACTTCCTAGCGTCGCGTAAAATACAGATTGGCGGATAAGAAGGCACGGCTTTACTGTCGTGCTGCCAATGGCTCGTGCAAGAGAAGTGCTTCGCGCGGATTCTTACTCGCCGCAGTGGCCAGGCGGACAGAAATGTCCACCCTCCTTAGCCTGTCCGCCAATCTGTATTTTACGCGACACCAGTGCTCTGCTCAACCGCAGCGACGAGCACCACGCTTAGGCCGTCGGGCTTTTCAGCGAGCTTCGTGGACCGTGGCTGACGGCCGAGGGGTGTATCCGCGGCGGATTTTTGCACGGGGCGGAGCGGTTCCTTACGCTGGGACCGCGAGTCTGAGACTCGCATGCCCATGTTCTGTGAAAGAATCCGCCCTTCGAGGCTTTTCCTTTCGCATCTCATGGGCAAGCGGGTTTGGAAACCCGCGCTCCCAGCGCCCAATGGTCCGTGCATCAATCCGCCGAGGGGGGTATCTCGGAAGCCATCTTTCTCCTTGAGCGTTCGGGTGAAGACAGCGTCGGCAAGCTGTTCGAGTGGATGAACCGGGGCCTGGAGTGGAGGCGAGGATGGCTTTTTGTTCACGGTTCATCCTAGATTCAGAAATGAGGACCACGGAATACTCGGAACACACGGAATTCAAGAGGGTGGCAGGCACAGGCGACCACCCGCGGAGGGTGGACGTCTCATCTTCTACAAGCTCCACATTTTCCGTGTATTCGGTGTCTTCCGTGGTTCCCCATCTTCCCGTTTAGGGCAATGCGTTTCACCGGTCCCCGATGCGCACGATGCCGCGCTGGACGGCGGCGGTGACGGCTTGGGTGCGGTCCTTGGCGTCGAGTTTGATGAAAATTCGTTCGAGGTGACACCGGATGCGATCACGCTCGCCAAACGGCAGCGTTGATGATGCGTAACAGCCGACGGTCCCGTCATTCAGGATCAGCCCTTCCGGATCGCCGATGTTGTTCGTATTCCGGTCGAAGTAGATCACCGTGCCCTCGACCTCCACCGGCAAGTGCATCGCGGCCTGCGCATTCGGCAGGGTCCGGATTTCAGTCAGCGTCGTCAAGGGATCCGCCGCTGCGACAGCCGTGATGGAGAATGCGAGCAAGGCGCTTGTGATTCGTGCGGGCATGGGGTTTCGCTATTCCAGCGGGATCTCAAGGTCACTCGCCCTTGGGTTTTGGAGCCGGAGAATCGGCGATTTGAACAAGCTCCGAAGATTGTTCCACTGGCTTACCGTTCTTTTGGAAACGGTTGCCCACCATGCTGAGGTTGTGCACGCCGCGGATACGCATGGCCTTGCCTTGGCCGAGGTCAAAGACGTTACCGGTGATCGCGAAATCACGGATGTCTAACACACCCTTATGGTCGCGAAAGGCGTTGGCCACGATGATCCCGCAGCTTTGGAAACCGGAGATCATATTGTTAGAAATGTTGATGTCCCAGAGTCGCGCACTTTCACCCATCGAGTAGGTGAAATTCAATCCCATCACGCCTCCACGCGAACCATCCAGCTTGTTGCCCTCGATCGTCATGTGCTGGGCACGCACCAGCATGGCGTTGCGCATGTAGGGCATCATCCGGTTATTGCGGATCTCGGTGGTGGAGGTCATTTGGTTGAGGTTCAGCACCCTCATCGTGGCCGGGTCGAACGCGGGTAACTCGCGGTCGATGGTGATCCGGTGACTGCGGCGGCGTGGGTCGAACACCACTTGCTCGACAGTTGCGATTCCGATTACACGTTTCGTTTTGGTATCAAGGAACTGGAGCAGGTCGCCCTTGCGGAGGGTATAGTAATAATAACGGTTGTCGGTCGTGGTTAAAGTCATGGTCTTGGGATCCGCCTTGGAGACTTCGACGATCCGTTCCATCAGTGTTCCGACGTTCAGGCAATCATCGCCAGGTGCCTCGACTTCACAATTTTCGATGAGCAGCTTCCCACGGATGTTCATCAGGTGAAGGGCGTCCGAGGGTATCGAGATCAAGTTGCGCGTGCCGGGCTTGCGGATGATTCGCACTTCCCGGAGCGTGACATCTCCATGCATGTCGGAGACGCGGATTCCGCCGTTTAAGGAACTGACAAAATCGAGTTTCTCGAAGGTGATGTCCCCCACCCTGCTGGCGGCGATCTGCGCGTAGGTGCTGGGCGACTTGTCTTTCACATCAACGACCGCACCAGGTAGATTGCACTGGTTGAATGCATAGCTGACCCAGTTGCCGGCGACCATGCCCTTGATACGCGGCACGTATTCTGGCGTGACGTGAAAGCGGAAGACACCGGGTGAGACGCGGGTGATGTTGCGG
Source organism: Verrucomicrobiales bacterium (assembly GCA_038319595.1). Taxonomy (GTDB): domain Bacteria; phylum Verrucomicrobiota; class Verrucomicrobiia; order Verrucomicrobiales; family Akkermansiaceae; genus Luteolibacter. The sequence continues at coordinate 7,209 of JBBQDJ010000078.1, read as the reverse complement.
ATGTAGAGGTGGTCATTGCTCATGCGGGTGTTGCGCGATGCTCCGCCGTTTTCAAAGACGATCATGTGCCGCCCGCCACCGCCGTGGGCTGAGTGGCCGTTGGCGGTTAGAAAGGCCTCGTCTGGCGGCTCCGGGTAGCCGCTCATGATCTTCACATCGAGCGTGCCGCTGGCATCCACTGCGACCACCTCGCCTTGCGTGAAAGATGGTTTGATGGTATCGAAAGTGAGTCCTCGCACCGTGATGTGGCGCCCGCCTTCAAAGTAAAACCCGAGACTTGCCTCACCACAGAGCAGGGTGGCTCCATTGCCTTCGATGACGAGATCCTCGTGGCCTAACATCTGAAAGTAATGCCAAGCCGCTGGGTTATCGCCGAGGCGATAGGACTTTTTCTCAAAGACCACCGTGCTTGGCAGGCCATCCGCTTTGGCGGCCTTGAAGGCGTCGGTGATGGCCGGGCCGTCGTCATGGATTCCATCGCCCACAGCACCGAAATCCGAGACCCGAAGTGTTGCATTTCCGGATGGGGATTGGACTTTTTCAAGCGCGGTCTCCGGCTTTGGTTCCTGCGCAGCGACAATTGCCGCAGAGGAGAGCAGGATGAGGAGATGACGAATGGGATTCATCGGGTCATTTGCCTTCCTTGGCCCACTTTTTCATGAGCGCGATGTTGCGCTGGATTTCGGGATCTTTGACGTTCTTGAGATACGCAGCCATGTTACCGTCGTAAACCGTTTCGGGTTCCGGCGTGCGTCCGTGGTCGTTGGTTTCCTTCATCCAAGTTTCGAGACGATCGTGCAGTTTCTTTAGCTCTGCGGCATGTGCGGGATCGGCGGCGAGGTTGTGGATTTCCCACGGATCGGCGGCGAGATCGTAGAGTTCTTCAAGCGGGCGCGTTTCTGCGCAGATGAGGAGTTGCGCTTCATTGAGCTGACCGGCGGCTTGTGCGGCGCGCAGCGCGATGAGGCAAGGCTTGTGGTCCTTGTAGGCATTTGGCTGAAGGTAGGGACGGAGCGGCAGGAAGTTACGGATGTATTTCCATTTCTCGGAGCGGACGCTGCGGAGGTGATCCACCGTTTCGTCGGCGCGATCACGGGCGGAAAAGGTGAACTCTCTCGGTTTGTAGTCTGCGGCAAGCGGGTTCTGCGCCTGCATGGTTTTCGGCTGCGGAATGCCCGCCAGCGCCAGTGACATCGCCGCCATGTCGATGTGTTCGATCAAATCCTTGCGCCGCTTGCCGACCGGGATGTTAGGTCCGCTCACGATGAACGGAATGTGGGTACCTTCGTCATAGAGGAACTGTTTCCCGCGAGCGTGACTGACGCCGTGATCGGTGATGAAGAAGATGACCGTTTGATCGAGGATGCCCTCCTTTTTCAACTGCTCAACAATCTGTCCCACTTGCAGATCGGTGATTCGAACTGCATCCAGCGTGGCTGCCCAGTCTTCCAGAATGCCGGGGGTTGCAGGATAGTAGGGCGGGAGCGGTAAATCCGTTGTCGGCGTGGCGGAGCCGAGTTGCTTGCGGGCCTCGGCGAGGGCCTTCGGAATATCACGCGTCTTGCCTCCTTGGAGTTGAATCTGGGCAAAGAACGGCTGACCAGGTTTGCGCTTCGACCAATCCCCGCCGTCATAGATGCCCCCGTCGAAAACGAAGTTGTAGTCGGTCTTGCCATTTTTCAGCAAAGGATAATCGCCACCGTTGCTGGTGTAGTAGCCCGCTTGTTGGAAGAGCTTGGGCACCAACTCCACACCGGGCGGCAGATGGATTTTCTGCTTACCCGTGCTGCTACGATGATGCTGCGCGCCAATGCTGGTCTGATACATGCCCGTCACCAATGCCGAGCGCGAAGGAGAGCAGATGGGGCCGGTGACAAAGGCGTGCTCAAAGAGCACGCCGTCCGCCGCAAGCTGATCCACGTTAGGCGTCTGAATCGTCTTCTCACCATAGCAGCCAAAGTGCGGCGACATATCCTCGGCGATGAGCCAGAGAATGTTAGGTTTGTTGGGTGCATCGGCAGCATCCAGGACAGCCAACGGGGCGAACAGCACAGTGGCGAGGAGATAGGCATGCTTTATGGGGAACTTCATGGCTGTGATTGTGTTTTAATTTTCTACCGGCTTTCTTTTGTTTCTATCAATGCGATCAGGCATTGCATTTCGACATTCTCTTCAATTTCTGACCTCCGTGGTTTCAATTCGCCACCACGTCACTCGCCCCACACGCGGGGCGCCTTGTAGTTCGCGGGCTGATCCTCGGCCTTGGGAGGCACGGCGGCGGTGCAATACGCATCGAGGCGCGTGCGGAGTTGCTGGACGACTTCCGGGTTCTGCGCAGCGAGGTTGTTCTGCTCGTAGGGATCCTCCGCGAGGTTGAAGAGTTCCACGCTGCTGGCCTCTTTTTCCTCTGGCGCTGCCTTCTTCGCGCCGGCTTTTTCGAGGTCGTTGGCAGTGATGTGGCCGTTGATGATCAGTTTCCAAACGCCCATGCGGATCGCGCCGCTGTTAGGCATGGCATTGATGAGGATGTCCTCGTGCGGCGACGGTTTGCCAGCGGTGATGACCGGCCAGATGTCGAGTCCGTCGAGCTTGGTCTTCTGGGCCGTCGGTGCCCCGCTCAGTTTCACAAGTGTGGGAAACCAGTCCACGAGATGCAGTGGCTCGTTGATCACCGTCCCAGGCTTGATCTGTCCAGGCCAGTTCGCAAATGCGCACACCCGCGTGCCGCCCTCATAGAGCGTGCCTTTTTGCGCGCGGAATTTCCCGTTGTTCGCCGCGCCGGGTCCAAGCAAGCCGCCGTTGTCGCTGGAGAAGAGAATGAGCGTGTTCTCCGTGAGATCGCGTTTCTCCAGCGCGGCGACGACGCGCCCGACCTGGTCATCGAGGCATGAAATCATCGCAGCGTAAGTCTGGCGCTTCTTGTCGGTGATGTCTGCGTAACGTTTCAGATACTCGTCCGGTGCCTGCAACGGCGTGTGCGGCGCGTTGAACGGCACGTAGAGAAAGAACGGCTTTTTCGGTTGCGCCTGCTCGACCACGCGGACGGCTTCGTCACCCAGCAAGGTCGTCGCGTAGCCATCGTCGTGGCATTCCTTGTCGTTGCGATGCCAGTCATGGCCGCCGTCGCGGTCGTGCGTGAGGTAGTTGATCGCGCCGTTGTAGTGGCCGTATTGGGTGTCGAAGCCGCGGTGGGTTGGCAGATAGTCCATATTGAAATGGCCGAGATGCCACTTGCCGCTGATGTGAGTGGTGTAGCCGGCCTCCTTGAGCGCCTGCGGGAGCGTGCGTTCGTCGAGCGGCAGGCCGTATTGCGCCCACGGGCGGATGACGCTGACCTGCAAGCCGTGGCGGATGGGATAGCGGCCCGTCATCAGCGCCGCGCGCGTGGGCGTGCAGACGGGAAGCACATAGAACTGCTCTAGTTTCGCGCCGGCGTTGGCGAGCTTGTCGAGGTTCGGCGTCTTGATCTCGCTGCCGTGCCAGCCGACATCGGCCCAACCAAGATCATCGGCGAGGAAGTAAATGATATTGGGCTTGTTCGCGGCGGCGAGCGGCTCAGCACCACTTGCCTGCTGACAAAACGCGACAACGAAAGCAAAAAGGAAACGCATGCCAAAGCTTTTAACGGCGCGCGGTGCGGCGGGCAACTGCATTTCCGGCCGACAACCTGTGATCCATCTTGGGCTCAGCACCTTGCGGCCCCCGCAACGGAACTGAATGAACTGAAGAAGAGACTGGTTACTTCCACTTTTCGAATGCCATTCCGTGAAAATGGGGCGCGTGCGTTTCGCGTTTTCGCCATGGAATGCGGTGAGGAATAGGAGGATTTGCTTCACGTTGTTCCTTCGAGAGGCTGACTGCTAGAAATCCCTTTTGGCGGGAGGCTCCTGAGACAGACCTAAAGCGCCACAAAGGTTGCGCGATGGTGATGTCGAAAGTATTGGTATCGGTCACCGCGCGGCTGTTCTTGAAACTCTTGATGGTCTGAGAGGCGGTAATGGCGAGACTGGAACTGCCACCCCCGTGACATCGCCGGCATTGTTTTCAACGCGTTAGTCGATGAAGAAATCTGCCCCGCTGGCAGGCAGCTGGGTTGTTCCGTTAGTCTGGCGTACGTTTTGATTGGCACCATACACTGTTGCCAGACCGAAGCCGCCGGCATCGCTGACGGTGAAGCCGGAATTGATGGCTATACCCGCAGTTTGCCCGGTAAGAACGACGAGGGCCGTGCCGACGGCGACGGTCGTGGCATTGGCTCCTTCGGCTAGCGTGCTGATATTGAGCAACGAATTCGTTCCGGGCAGGCTCAAAGCCCCCAGGGTGAGGGTTAGATCGGCACCCAGCAAGATGCGACTGCTGGTGGTGATGGTGAGATCATTCAGCGTCTGGGTGGTGCAGAAGATATTCTTTAGGACAGCAGGAGCCTCCCATAAATTACTCCAGCGGAATTTTAATTTCGACCTTGGTGCCGTCGCCGAGGGTGATGCTGGTCTGTTTGAGTTTGGCACCGAGTTCGAGCATATCGGCCTTGATGGTGGCGGCGTCCTTGGTGGTGGGGGGCCACGGGACGCCCTTGGGAACGACGACGACGTAGGAAACCTTCCTCTCGTCGAGCTGCTTCTCGATATCCGGCCAATGACCGGCTCCGAAGAATGCAGCGCCGGGCGCCGCAGGGGCGAGGAGGCGATCCAGGAACTCCTTGTTGCGCTGGGTCACGGTGATGTCGTACTCGCGCTTGAGGTCGGGATCTTCGGCGAGGATGGCGCGGTGTTTGGCGTTGTATTCGTCGGCGAGCTTTTTGAAGTTCGCTTGCAGGGTTTCCTGGTTCGCGGTGAAGACCTCTCGGTTGCGGAACCAGCCGTTTGCCTTGGCTTCATTGAGGATGGCAACCGTGCGGGGATCTGTTTCGCGGCCGAGCGCGGTGAGGGAGCCGACGATGGGTGCATCGGCGGCTGGCAGGAGGATCCACTGCTTGTTAGCCAGGAGACGCGACCAGGTCTTGTGCACGATCGTCCCGGGACTATTTGTAGGAGCAGGTTTGCGTTTCTCTAACGGGACACGGTTGTAGGTTTCAGTGAATGCCTTGGGCACGCCCTCAAGAATGATATGACGCACGCCATAGCCGTGATAGAGTCCATCCGCAATCTCTTCGCAGCGCGCCATCACCTCCGTGACGCCTTTCATGCCACCGGCGTTGAGACTCGAGAACTCATCGTCGTGGATGATCGGCACGTAGATCATCTTCGGCGCGTTGCCCTTGAGAATCACCCGGTCGATGGCTGGGTTCTGTTCATCGGCGAGGTTGCTGAGAGGGATTGCATCGGTCGCAACAACCTCCAGTTTCGGGAAAGTGGTCCGCATCCATTCCGCCCACTCACGGTGCATGTCCTGGATGGCGGGGGTCTGGCGCAGGATGGCGATGCGTTGATCAAGGCATTTGACGGCCTGCTGCATGTTCTTCTGCACGTCACGGTTGTCGGGGCCGACGAGGGCGAGAATGTCTGGCAGCGAGCTTGTGGGTTGGATGTTGAAGACTTCCAAGAAAGTTTCGGCATCGCCACCGCGATCGGTGTTCAGGACGATCTGGGCGTAGCGATCGTGTTCCGCCGGATGTTTCTCGCGCAGCCAGTAGTTGAACGCCCATGAGAACGCGTAGAAGGCGGAGTGGAAATTCGTCGCACCATCCTCGACGAAGTCTTTGCACTCCTTGCTGCTCAGATAGTCCGAGCGTTGGAAGCCCTTGATCATGGCGTCGCCGATGGCGGTGGTTCACATCTTGTCGCGCAATGTTAGAAGCAACGGCACATCGAATAAAATCCAGTCGTCCGGGGTGATCTGCAGCTTGTTCTCGTGCAAGGGATAGGTGATTTTTTTTCCGGCATCGAAGTAGGTGTGCAGACGGCGGATTTGGTCGGCACGGCGGGTGCGGTTGAATTGGCCCAGCACGAGCGACTCCCCTTCCCCGCGGTAGCCGGCGAAATATTCCGGCACGCCTTCGGTGAAGCAATAGTTCTGGTATCCGGTCGAGGGGATTTTCGAAAAGCGATCCATCAACTGATGGAAGGTCTCGTGGATGAGGATGATCGCGGGATCGCGGGCCGGGTCTTCGCGGGTGTAAACGAAGTGAGTCTCAGTGCTATAAAACGCCTGCGATCCGGGAGTGCTCTTGGTCCGAAATTCCTTCATGTAGCGCTCGTAGGAGGCCTCATCGTGAAAGGATATCCAGACGAAGGGCTCGGGTTGATCGAGGGTGTCGTTCCGTGTGGACTTGAGCTGCCAGTCCGCGCGAACTTTCAGCCAGTTCCGCCAGACGCCTTGCGCCAGGGCACCGAGGCGGAGCTTGCGTTCTTCGAGGGCTTTTTTGTCGGTGTTCGCATCTTGGGTCATCAGGATCACGAACGGGCGGGCGACGAAGATTTCGGTCTCGAAGCCGCTGAACCTTTGATCGGCCTGGAGGGTCTTGACTGTCTCTTGCGCCATCCGATCGAACGGTTCTTGGGCCGCACCCGGCAACAGGCCGGTGGACAAGGCGAGAGCGATCAAGATCGCAGGGCGTAGTAAGGTGGTGATCGAGTGTTTGATGTGAGCAGTTCGTGTCATTTCTTCGGGGCATTTTTCGTTTCTACAGGCAAAACCAAGGGTTTCGGATCCTTGGGCGCGAGCGTGCGCATCTCGGTGAGCTTGGCGGCCTGCTCGGATCTTGGCGCGAGGTTGGTCCATTCATATGGATCGGTTAGGATGTCGTAAAGTTCCTCGTCGCCGCCTTGGTAGTGGATGTAGCGCCAGCGCTCGGTGCTGATGGCGTAGCTTTCTGGTTGATCGAGATGCGTGATCGCAGCGTGCGGCCAGGTCAGTGAGGGATCGCGTAGCAAGGGGACAAGACTGTGACCCATGACGTCCGGCTTGTCGGGAAGTCCGCACAAGTCGGTCAGGGTGCGGAATAGATCGACGAGGCTAACAGGCCGATCACACACCGAGCCAGCACGTGTGCCGTCGGGTAAACCACGCACGCCTTTCGGCACCCTCACCATGAGCGGCACCCGATCGCAGATACGCCAACCGGTGAATTTTTGCCAGTGCTCTTTCTCGCCGAGATGCCAGCCGTGATCACTCCAGAGCACGACGATGGTGTTGTCGCGCTCTGGACTTTTTTCTAACGCATCAAGCACACGTCCGAGCATTGCATCGGCGAAATGGATCGAGGCGAGG
>JBBQDJ010000077.1:0-11110 GCA_038319595.1 Verrucomicrobiales bacterium | reverse complement strand
CTCGCCTGCATCGACCACACCACCGGTGAGTTCACCATCGCCGAGTTCGCCGACAACGGTCTGCTCGAAGATGAGCTCGCCCGGATTTGCCCATCCGAGTTGCTCATCCCAGATCACCAGACCGCCGAGTTTGGAAAACTCACCAACTGCCTCGTTTACGAAGGCTACACTTTCCTTCCCGAGCACGCCAACCAACTCCTCAAAGATCACTTCAACGTCCACTCGCTCGACGGCTTCGGCTGCGCCCATCTCCACGCCGCCAGCGGTGCGGGCGGAGCGATCCTCCACTACCTCATCCACCAACTCCGCCGCCCCTGCGATCACCTCCACCCGCCGCATGTTAGAGAAAGCGCCGACCATGTTCTGATCGACTCCGCCTCCCAGCGGAATCTCGACCTCGTCGATTCCCGCTCAGGCAAGGCCCACACGCTGTTAGGCGTGCTCGATCGAACCGCCACCCCCATGGGAGCCCGCCTGCTTCGCGACTGGATCCTCCATCCGTTACGCGACCTCGCCACACTAACTGCCCGCCAAGACATTATCGCCGCCCTGCTTGCGGAACCCTACCTCCTTTCAAAATGTCGTGAGTCCCTCAAGGGCATCCGCGACATCGAGCGCACCACCTCGCGCCTCTCTCAGGGTTCCGGAAATGCCCGCGACTTACAGTCCCTCTGCATTTCACTGGGCCACGTCCCCACCCTGAAACAAGATTACTCTTCGCTACTCACCGGGGATTGTCCCGTGATCGCCCATCTCCATGATTTCCACGAACTCACGAAAATTCTAACCACCGCCCTCACGGACGAGCCACCTTCCCACCTCCGTGACGGCGGTATGATCCGCGACGGCTGGTCACCCGAGCTCGACGAACTCCGCAACGCCTCGCGCGGCGGCAAGGATTGGATCGCCAGACTCCAAGAAGACGAACGCAAGCGCACTGGCATCGACTCGTTGAAAATCAAATTCAACAACGTCTTCGGCTACTTCATCGAGATCACCACCAGCCACCTTGCCAAAGTCCCGGACGACTACACGCGCAAGCAAACCATGTCCAATGCCGAGCGCTACATCACCCCCGCGCTCAAGGAAATGGAGAACAAAGTGTTGGGTGCCGAGGAACGCTCCAAACAACTCGAAGCCGAACTCTTCGCGCAGCTCCGCGCACAGGTCGTCACCCACCTTCACGCGCTCCAGGAAACCGCCGCCGCCGTCGCGGAAATCGATGTGCTCTGCGCCCTTGCTGAAGTCGCCCAATACCACCGCCACTGCCGTCCGGTCCTCAATGAAGGCAGAGGTTTTTTCGTGACCAACGGTCGCCACCCGGTGCTCGAACAAACTCTAACCGACGTCAAGTTCGTCCCTAACGACACCGAGCTCGATCCGGATACTGCCCGCTTGCAAATCCTCACCGGCCCCAACATGGCCGGTAAATCCACCTACATCCGCCAGATCGCGCTCATCGCCGTCATGGCTCAAATCGGTGCCTACGTCCCCGCCGAATCCGCGACATTGGGCTTAGTGGATCGTATCTTCTGCCGCGTCGGTGCCAGCGACGACCTCTCCCGCGGCCAATCCACCTTCATGGTCGAAATGAGCGAGACCGCCCTCATCCTCAACCACGCCACTGACAAATCCCTCGTCATCCTCGACGAGATCGGTCGCGGCACGGCGACCTTCGACGGCCTGTCCATCGCCTGGGCCGTCGCCGAGCATTTGCATGACACCATCGGTTGCCGCACCCTCTTCGCCACCCACTATCACGAACTAACAGATCTCGCGAATACAAAGCAGGCCGTCGCCAACTACAACGTCGCCGTTAGAGAGTGGAACGAGGAGATCATCTTTCTTCACAAAATCCTCCCCGGTGCCGCTGACAAGTCCTACGGCATTCAAGTTGCCCGCCTAGCAGGACTACCCAAGGCCGTCGTCGAGCGCGCCAAGTCCATCCTCTCCCACCTCGAGCTCCATTCCGTGAAACCCGAGGCCAAGAAACAAGGCCCCAAGGCCAAAAACATGGTCCAAGATCAGGATTCCCTCCCGAAACCCAACGCCCCGCAGATGGACCTCTTCGCGGACTTCTAATTGGGAAAACAACAAGGATTGTTTCATGACGCACACTCTCCCCCAGCCTCCACCGCAGCTTCCCCCTCCAGATCCCGCCATCCGCAAACGCGTGCGTATGGCCTCACTGCTCACCACCGGCGTGCTGGTCCTGCTTTACGCCGCGTTCTTCCGCTTCGCGTTCACGATGGATCTCTTCCGTGAGGCGGGCGGGGTGGTTTCACTTTCCTTCGTCGTCAGCATGCCTTTTGCCTGCGGTGCGCTGAGTGTCGCGATCGGTCGCTGGTTCGGCAGCGATAACTGGTTAGTCCAGGCAATTTTTGTTCCGATGACAGCGCTCCTGCTCGGTTTGATCCTCTGCGTGATCACCCGCTTCGAAGCCATCATCTGCGTCATCATGGCCGCTCCCATTCTGGTCGTCGCCTGCGTCTTCGGCAGCATCACCGCCCATTTCCTGCTGCCACGCAACCACCCGAAGCCCAAACTTTACACCAGCATCATCCTTTGCATTCCGTTCCTATCCACCTTCACCGAATCTCAATTCACTTGGCCTAACGAAACGAAGTCGATCTCCAACACGATCACCATCCATGCCCCAGCCGAACGCATCTGGCCGGAAATCACCAGCGTCCGCGCGATCAACCCGACATCCTTACGCGAGAGTTGGATCTATCAGATTGGTTTCCCCCGCCCCATCGCCGCCATGCTCGACCGTCCGGGGATCGGCGGCATCCGCACTGCCACCTTCGAACGCGACGTGTCATTTTTCGAAGTTGTCACCGATTGGCAGGAAAACGAGCGACTCGCGTTCACCATTCACGCAGACCCGGACTTCATCCCCCACACCGCCTTCGATCAACACATCATCGTCGGCGGACGCTTCTATGATGTGCTAGATGGCACTTACGAAATCGAACCGATCTCGCCTAACATCTGTCGTCTTCACCTCACCAGCCATCATCGCCTTGGCACGCGCTTCAACTCCTACGCCGCTTGGTGGAGCACCCGGATCATGAATGAAATCCAAGGCACCATCCTTGAAGTCATCCGTTCTCGCGCCGAAAATTGAATTTTCCACAGCCGGCTGCGGAAAGAGGTGATTTACTTTTGACGTTGACGAAACAGTCGCCTAAAAGTAGTTCTTATGAACAGTCACCATGAGTAACGATCTCGCGATTTTCGAAGGCCATCAGATCCGCCGCACCTACGATGAAAAAACCGAAACTTGGTGGTTTTCCGTCGTGGACATCATTCAAGTCCTCACCCAGCAACCAGATTTTCAGACGGCCAGGAAGTATTGGAACAAACTCAAGGAGCGTTTAAATCAAGAGGGCAGCCAACTGGTGACAAACTGTCACCAGTTGAAAATGACCGCAGGTGACGGCAAGCAACGCCTCACCGACGTCGCTACCGCCGAGACTCTCCTCCGCCTCGTTCAAAGCGTCCCCAGCCCCAAGGCCGAGCCGATCAAACTTTGGCTCGCCAAAGTCGGCTACGAACGGATGCAGGAAATGGCCGATCCCGCTCGCTCTCTCGAACGCGCCCGCGAAACCTGGCAGAAACAAGGCCGCAGCGCGAAATGGATCGAGCAGCGCATGACCGGGCAGGAAACGCGCAACAAACTCACCGACTACTGGGCGGATCACGACATCAAGAAAGGCGAGGAATACGCCATCCTCACTAACATCATCCATCAGGAATGGGCGGACGTAAGCGTAAAAGATCACAAAGCCCTCAAATCTCTCAAAACCCAAAATCTCCGCGACCACATGAGCGAGGCAGAACTGATCTTCACCGCCCTCGCCGAACTCTCCACCCGCCAAATCGCCGAAAGCGTAGAGGCGACCGGCATGAAGGAAAACAAAACCGCAGCCAAAACCGGTGGCGGCATCGCAAGAAAAGCCCGCCTCGAACTGGAGGAAAAGACTGGCAGAAAAATCGTCACCAACGAGAACTACCTGCCGCCGCCGAAATCTCCAAAGAAGCTCAAATGATGGAAAACGTGGTCGAGTCCAACCATGCACTGCTTGAACTCGACTCCGTGAAACCCGTGGCCAAGACCAAGACGCCCTTCCCAAAGCCAATCCGCCCATGGATGGAACTCTTCGCAGATTTTTCCTCCATGATCAACGATACCGCAATTTTCGAAGGCCATCAGTTCCACCAAACCTAACAGGCTATCTGAAAAATCAAAGATTGGAGAGATTCGTCTGATTCGTGGTGCCTAAATCTTAGGGTTTCCAAGGATTGGACTTTCTCATCAGCCGGACTGAAGATCCCCACTCCAATTTTCCGCCCAGCCAAAAAATCATTTAAATCGAATTCTTGGTTTCACGCGCATAACCTCTCAGGTTATCCGAAATCTGTTTCACGATGCCATCATTTAGCGCGACACGACACATCTGGATTCTTCTCCTGCTAGGGGTCATCGCTCCTGTCTCCGGCCTCGCCGAGGAGGAGCCGATCATTCGCTTTGCGAACGCTGTGGAGAAAGGTGATCTGACGATCGTGCGGGAAATGCTTACTGCAGGATTGGATCCCAATACCTGCATTCCCGGCTCAGGGCTCAATTACACACCCTTGTTTCTCGCGGTTCAGTCCAATCAAACAGCGGTCACCGAGGCGCTTCTCAAGGCGGGTGCGGACCCAAGCATTGAGGACGGAAACGGCGATCCAGTCATGGTTCATGCCATTCATAGGGATCGTTTGGACCAAGCGCGCTTGCTGATCCGCCATGGTGTTTCCATTGACTCGCGGAACCGCGGGGGAATCACCGCATTGATGCGAGGTTCTCCCTATGAGGATGCTGCGGATATCCAAGCCAATATTGATCTCGGAGCCAACCTCGAATTGACCGACGCAGAGGGAACTACCGCTTTGATGAAGGCGACTGGTTCCGGAAACATCGCGGCCATGGAAGTCCTATTGAAGTCAGGTGCAAAACCCGACGTGGTCAATAAGGAAGGAAAAACCGCGCTCATGCTGGCCCTGTCCTTCGATCTGAATCTTGATGAGAAAGAGATCCCTGATGTGGTGAAGCTACTGATCAAGAGCGGTGCCGATCCCAATCTCACGGATCGTAAGGGAGCCAACACCTTGATCATGGCTCTCGCTTCCTACAGGTGTCCGCTTGAAGCGATCGACGCCATTCTGTCCGCGAAACCGGATGTCGGACATCGTGACGAGGACGGCCGTGACTCGCTTTTTCATGCGAACTTGCATGATAGGACAAGGGGACTAACACCCCGCTTGGTGGAACTCGGCGCGGACTTGAAGACAACGGACAATGACGATGCGGACCTCCTGATGTGGGCAGCAGCCGGCAACGATCCCGGACAGGTCCGGTTTTTGTTGGACCACGGCTTGACGCCCGACCGGACGACGAAATCCGGAGAGATGGCGGTCCACTTCGCGCTGCGGGCAGGACGGTGGGAGTCATCCTCTTCTGTCAAGGAATCGTTAGAAAAAAGGACCGTGGAGATTCTCAAGCTAATTTTGGAACACGGCGCTTCTCTAACTAAGTCAGACGCGGATGGAGACACGCTGCTCCACCTTGCTGCGTTTTCTGGTCAGATTGACGTGTTCGCCTATCTCCTGCCGTTTTTTAAAAACCTGAATATCAAAAACCAGCGGGGAGAAACCCCACTGCATCTGGCGGCTGCCTCGTCCGCCGAAATCGTGGATCTACTTCTTCCGAAATACCCAGATCCCGATGTGCGGGATTTAGAAGGCCAGACCGCGTTCATGAATGCCAGTGCCGTCGGATACGAGAACTCGCAGTTGAGCCTCCTGAAAGCTGGCGCAAATATCGATGCTGCCGACAAGAACGGGACCTCAGTTCTGGATGGGGCGGTATCAGATAACAATCCCGACAAGATCCGGTTTCTCATCGCACACGGGGCGAACCCTAAAATGCTCCGTGATCCCGGTTTCCAGCTACTCCGCGTCTCGCACCTGTTTCACGACGGTTCAGTGAAGGCGGAGGAATACGCCTACCTTGTCGGATTCCTCGCCAGCTTGGCCAAGGACATCGATATCCAGGATGCCAATAAGATGACCACACTGGTGTGGGTGGCCACATCTAACAATATTGCCGCTCTTGAAGCGGTCTTAAAACACAAGCCGGACCTCAACTCCAGATCACCCGACGGCCGGACCGCCTTAATGTGGGCGGCATGCTCGGGTGCGGAAAAGGCCATGGCGATCCTCCTTAAAGCAGGATCTGACGCCTCACTCCGCGATTCGACGGGTCGGACTGCCGACGAATGGCTTGCATGGCCAGGCGCACTAGGATCCAAACCTTCATCGACAAAAGGAGACGACTCAATTCTACTAGAAAGTCTAACGAAAGGTCGCGAAGCGGTGTTGCGGGAATATCTCCAGCAGGAAAAATGGACCAAGAATGCCCGTGTCCTCGCAAGTCCGCCGCTTCATCTCGCGGCGGCGCTCGGAATTGTCGATGTGGTTCAGGAACTCCTTAAACGCGGGGCGCCGCCGGACCAACTCTCCGATGATCAATCCACTCCCCTGATGGAGGCCGCCACTAACGGGAAAACTGAAGCCGTTCGGATTTTGTTAGACCACGGAGCCAATCCTTCCCTGCGTAATGCAAGTGGTCAACGACCCGTCGATCTCGCGGTCCACATGCGGCAGATTGACTCCGCCCGATCACTCCTCCGCGCGGTAAAATCGCTTTCATCGGATGAGTCCCCGTTGCTCGCCGAGCTCGCAGCAGTGGGTGACGAAACCCTGCTGCGCGATTTCCTCAAGGCTGGAGCATCGATTACCCCACTGGATAAGCGTGCTGTGGACAGCGATCCATTCGCGAGAAGAGACCAGCCGAAGCCCGAGGCTCCTTTGGTAGCCGCAGCCATGCGCAATGATGCCGCAATGCTGAAAATTCTAGCGGAATTCCCTGCAGCATCGGGGACAGACGATCCGAGATTGCTTTCTCTCGCATTGCACACTGCGGCGGAAAACGGCCACTTAATCAATATTCGATTCCTTATCGAAGACTGCAAAGCGGATCCCAACACTCTATTATCGGATTCATTGGGAGGCGTGACCCGGATCGGTTCGGGCGATGGTAAAGAGGTGAAATTTGTCGATGGCTTCAGCCCTCTGAGTCGTGCCTTGGAACAAGGCTACATCGACGTGGTTCGTTATCTCGTCGAACGCGGTGCGGCGATCATCGGCAGAACCCGCGGCGGCCTGTGCCCGCTGACCTACGTGATGCAACATCATCAACCCGAGCTGCTGGAGCTTTTTTTGAAGCACAACGCTCCAACTAATTTGGTGGATCTTGATGGATCGACCGCCCTCCACTTCGCTGCCGCAGCGAATGACGAAATCGCGACTCGCCTTCTGTTGGAGCATGGAGCCGATCCGAAAGCGAAGGACGCGAGAGGCAGAACACCGCTCGAAGCGGCGCGGACCAATGAAGCCACCAAAACCACCGCCCTATTAGAAAACCTCACGAAGTAGATGTCACTCCGCCTTGCGGAACACGGTGACAATTCTCGCGTCACTCGTGTTGTTTGCGTCCCGCACGACACAGTGATAGGCCAAGCAGAGCTGATCACCACTCGCCGCCAGCGACATGTGGGAATTCCAATCGGCAGGAGAATCCAGGATATCCATGCGTCCGTCCTTGTCGCCGGGTTTCCATGACCATAGCGAGACTTTCAATTCCTCGCCCACCGGTCGCATCAGCCCGACCCAGAATCTGCCACCCGCAAAGGCGAGGTTAGACGCAACTGGGAAATCATAAATACATGCCGTTGGACCGATGTTCACGACGACTGGAGGGCCTGTTTCCCCATGGGCGAACCAGTAGAAATGGAGCGGGCTGTTCCCCTCAACCTCCGATCCCGGTTCCTTGCCGGTAATGGCAATTCCCTTCGGCGTCACCACCACGTCTTCAAACAGCGTCAGATTGATTCTCTCCGGCCACGGCAGGCTCACTTTTGTCAACTTCCCGTCGGGAGACTTCAGGATATAACCCGGCTTGGCCGATTGTGTGTCTCCAAAGTTCAACGTTGATTCCCCCAGCGACACATTCTTTCCGTAAAGTCCGGCAGGTCCCATCTCCGTGAAGGAACGCTTTCGTTCAAGCGGGTGTCTCGGAGCGAACAAGGTCCCGTTCGCATTGAAGATCACTCGCTGGAGTGGTTTTTCCTCCGAGTAATTGCCATCCTGGTCCGGTGCCGACCGATTGAAATCGATCGCGAATTTTCCATCCACAACGGACACCTGCGGGTGAATGTCCCCCCGCGGGTCCTGATGACCGTGTGAGATTCCGCCACAGAGACAGAAAAACGACCCGACGACTGCCCTGCCGATTGCGATCATTGGATTGCGTTTGCCCACAGCTGATTTTCTAGCACTCGACCGTTGAAAAGATCAATCCAAAATCCACTCCAACTGGTAACAGCCAGGGGCAGATTTCCAAAGTGGTGGTGGAGGCTACGGGTTTAAGGACTCCGCCAAGAAGGGTTCGTGTTTTGAGCGGTTGATGGTGTGGAGGGGTAGCCGCAGGTATCGCTTGTTCTCAAGGCCCGGTCCAAGCCTCTGACTTGACCCTACCAATGAATCAGCCCAACGAACTCGAAGTCATGACCTCGCTCGATACCAGCGTGCTCGTCCGTTACCTCGCACAAGACGATGAAACGCAGTTCCAGAAAGTGCTGCAAATGCTCAATCGGAAGCGAGCCACATTTTTCGTTTGCGATCTGGTATTGACCGAAACGGAATGGGTTCTGCGATGATTCTATCATGTGGCCGCACTTGGGAAAACGAAAAAGTGACTGCTCGAAATCGGCGTGACGCGCCTTGAAATAAGAGGGATGGACGTCTCGTCCATTCTCTTCGCTTTCACCGCGCCAAGACCAAGGGACGAGACGTCCAATGCTGCCAGTTTAAGCATCAAGACCTAAGAATTGAACCACAGATTACGCAGATGGACACAGATTTCAAGAACTCTGGAAAGGATTCGCTCCAAATCCATCTGTGAAAATCTGCGCCATCTGTGGTTAAAAAATCTTAATCTGACAGTATTGGACGAAACGTCCCTTCCCCTTACCCATGGCGGCCCCTTCGGGTCGGCTCCAATTCTGGAAACGGGTGTCAGTGGATTTTCTATCAAATCAACTCCAGCACCTTCGCCAAGTGCTCGTCCGGTTTCACCTTCGGCAAGACGGCTTTGATTTTCCCATCCGGCGCGATGATGAAAGTCGTGCGCTCGGTTCCCATGTAGGTTTTTCCATACATGCTTTTTTCCACCCAGACGCCGTAGGCTTCGCCGATCTTGTGGTCCTCGTCGCTGAGGATGGGGAAAGGCAGATCGTATTTACTGATAAATTTTTCGTGGCTCTTGATCGGGTCGATGCTGACGCCGAAGACCTTCGCTCTGCTAGAAATTTCGTGCCAGCCGTCGCGGAGTGCGCAGGCTTGTTTGGTGCAGCCGGGAGTGTCGTCTTTCGGATAGAAATAGAGCACGATCGTTTCGCCTTTGAGATCGGCGAGGTCCACCGTGGTGGCTGTGACATAACTGCCACCGATGGCAGATGCGGAGAACGAGGGGGCTTTTGCGCCGGGCTTGGGCTGGAGGCTCATGGGAATGTGTGGAGTTGGGACGTGAGGATGCTGGATCCCGCCGATAAAAATTCAAGGGGGCAATCGCAGCGGTCGATCCGTCTTGGCAAGCGGTGGCGGATGAAATAACCACGCTCCATGAGATCCGGATTGCGCTTGCTGCATGTGAGGGAAAACGGCGGCGCACCGAAAGCGCGCCTTGGTCCTTATGAAATCGAGACGCTGATTTCCATCGAGGACGAGGGCGCGGCCACCGCTTACCGGATCCGCATCGAACCGCACCAACGGACGAGCGTGAGCTATCACCGCATCGCCGAGGAGTTCTATCAGGTCCTGAGTGGTCGGGGCCTTGCCGTATTGGATGGCGTAGAGTATCCACTGGAGACGGGGGATTTCCTGCGCCTGCCACCGGGCACGACGCATGGCTTCATCACCGGAGACGAGGCGTTGGTGATGCTGGACATTCACTGTCCCGGCTCACGGCCGGATCGGGATGTCTATTTCGTGGGGGAAACTCCCGAGGGTTTCACCGCGCAATGAATGACCGACGATTTATCTGAAAATAGAAGCGGCCCGACTGATCATCCCCTCGGAAAACCCATTAACCTTGGAGCATCTCAATCGGGCCGCCTATGGTGTCGCGACAGATCTAATAAAGCAGCGGGTGTGCCAAGTTTTCGTCGAGATTCATGAAAAAATCCAAATTGCTGCGGAACGCCGTGACTGCAATCGGCGACCGCCCAAAATCAATGAGTTACGGAAATCCCGCCATTCTCTCGAGTGAGGATCAGGCCCCAGACTGGGATCCGTGAAGCGCGTGATAGACGCGGATCGCGGCGTAGGCGTCGTTCGCCGCGTAAATGAGTTGCGAGTCGGTCAGACGCGGCAGCGACCAGTTCGACATGGTGACGGATTTCGATTTCGGAAACCTGCGGTTGAAGAGGACGGCGACGGCCGATTTCGCGCCTAGCGAATTCCGATAGCCGAGGGCCTTGAAGGATTTGTCGAGATCGACGATGGTAGCAGGCCGGAATCCGTAACGGTCAGAAATCTGTTGGAGATCCCCCTTGAGGCCAAAACCGATTTTGGCGAGTGCTGGAGACCGCAGCAATGAAACGACCGCTGTCTCGCTTTCGGTGACGTGGGATTGGAAGATGAAGGCCTTTTCCGGGGTTGAAAACTGCAGGACGTGCGGCCCTTCGGATTTCTGGCCCTTGTGGAAGGTCGGCTTCGATTCCGTGTCAAACCCGACGGCCCCGGCGGCCATCAGTTCCAGTCTCGCGGTCTCCGCCTGGCGGGCGTTGGTGACCACGAAGATCTCATCCAATCCGAGACCGGTGAAGGTTTCCATGGCCGCGATCTCTTCCTTGGTGGGTGGTGTGTCCGGTGAATACATGATGCGGGAAACCGGAGTCTGTGCTGCGGAATTCCGAAGCGTCTTCGTTTTCGTTCTCGG
>JBBQDJ010000076.1:0-11124 GCA_038319595.1 Verrucomicrobiales bacterium | reverse complement strand
GACCTACCACATGAGCGACAAGGGGCCGGAGGCCGTGGTGGACACGATCCAGACTGTGGATCCGAAGTCGATGGCTGTCGTGCATCAGGTGGTGGGCAAGGAGATCCGTTTCGGGATGAAGGATGGGAAGGACTGGATCCGGCCGGAGGGGACGGAGTTCACACCTCCACCACGTTTCTGGGCGCTGACGCCCTTCTATTTTCTCGGGATGCCGTTCGTTTTCAATGATCCAAAAGCGATTTTCACAAGGCTTCCGGAGACCATGGAATTCGAGGGCAAGAACTACACCCAGGTGAAGGTCACCTACGACAAGGCTGCCGGGGATTCGCCAGACGACTACTATGTCTTGCTGATTGATCCGGAGACAAAACTCACGAGAGGTGCCTATTACATCGTGACCAGCAAGCTCGTCGCCAAAGATGGCCCGGGACCACCGAAGTTCATCACGCTCGATGATCTAGCGGACGTGGGTGGCATCAAACTGGCCCGTAGCCACCGGAGTTTCAGCATGGCGGAAGGCAAGATTGAGGGGCAAATGCGTTTTACCGAGGTCTCGGGAGTGAAATGGCTGCCCGAGGGAACGATGGATCTGTCATTTCCTAAGTGAGGAGAGCTGTATTTTGACCTCCCCGGTTGAAATCAATGGGATCGATGCTCGCGGATGCACATCGACGAGTCCGTCATTCTGAAGCAGTGAAACTATTTTTATCAGTGAGGGAATAGATCGTGGGTCAGGGGTGCTCTTGATTATCGTTAAACCACGCTTTCATGACTTCGCCACAGCAGGCGGGCGTGGGAAACACTCAACCAAACCAACCACATCGCTATGAAATCCTTATCACTAAGACCCGTCACCATGTTCGTCGCAGTATTGGCCAGCCTCAGCTTTGCCAGCAGCGCCATGGCTCAGACTTGGACCATCAACCGTTCCGGCAGCTATAAGCTGTGGCGGAATTATACCGTGAACAGCGGCGACGCTGTTCTTATTACCGCCTCGGATGTCGCGCTCGATTTGAACGGCTTCAAGATCGAAACCCGTGCCCCTGGCACCGGGCGTGGCATCGTCGTCCAAAGCGCCAAGGGTGTATCCATCAAGGGCGGCATGCTCGGCGGTTTCAACGCCAACGTGGCGCTCACGAACTCCCAGAACGTGCGGGTAGATGGCTTGCAAATCATCGGCGGTGGCCTCGCTCCCAACGGTGGTCCCACCGAGATCGGCATCCTGCTCCTCAACAGCTGGGCTTGCGATATTTTGAACAACTCCATTTCCTCGGTGAACCTCGGCATCTTTGTGCGGGGTGTGAATTCCACGGGTAACAGGATCATGAAAAACATCGTCGTCGGCGGAGCCACACCGGCTAACAACCTGCTTGGCATTTGTTATAACCCGGCTGCAGGTGAAGGCACCGACGGGCCACGCGGTGACAGCATCTATAACAACCAGATCGCGCGCTTCGGTTTCGCAGTGGCGGTGAGTGCGGGATCGGTGAGCAACATGTTCAACGACAACACGCTGGCTTCCTTTACCGGGGCTTTCCGCGAGCCTGAGAACTTCAGCGCGCAGGGCGGCACCAATGTCGAGTTTGACAACACGTCGGTGACCCTTCCGAGCACCACCATTCCGGCTCCTTGATGCAGGAAGCCGCTTCTCAACAGGACCGCGCCGCAAGTCCGGCGCGGTCCTTCATTTTCCATCAATCCCAGCACGAATGTCTTGCTCATCACCGTAGTGCCTGAGCCGTCTGGAGCCGTGTTGGGAATTGCCACAGGAATTGTGTTTACGCCCTCCCGCCACAGAGGCTGAAATCCACTCGTTACAGGAAAGAATGCCGGATACCCAGCCACCCCCGCTTCCGCCGCGCCCGTCCCCGCAGGACGAGGTGGCAGTGCAAGCGTGGCTGGACGAAGTGATCCTGCGATACTACCGGCAGCTCTACTGCTATTCGCTCAGTCTCACCGGTCATGAAGCGGATGCTGCAGACATCACCCAGCAGACCGCCGTTAAATTTGCGCAGCACTGGTCCTCCATCCGCGAGGACGGCGCGATTCGCTCATGGCTCTACACCACGCTCTATCGGGAGTTTCTCCTGTTCCGGCGGCGGACGCGGAAAACAGTGGAATTCGAAGAAAGTCACTTGCCCGTCGAACTCCACCAAGTCAGCCCACAGGAGCTCAATGCCGATGGCTGCACCGCCATGGAACTCCTCGAGCGGATGGATGAACCGCATCGCTCGGTGCTTTCGCTTTTCTATATCGACGACATGTCCTACCGCGAAATCGCCGAGATCCTGGACATCCCGACAGGAACCGTCATGTCGCGCTTGAGCCGCGCAAAAGACACCTTGCGAAACCTTCTCGCGCCCGCCCTATGACCGAAGAACAACTCCAACTCCTGCGCGCGGCCCGCCCCGATGGGCAGGACGATGACGACCCTGCCGTGGCCGATGCCCGCGAGGCAGCCGCACGGGCAGGTGACTCCGGCCTTGTCTGGTTAGGGGCCGAGCGTGCGGTGGATCTCAAGATGAAGGCATCCCTCGGGCAGGTCGAACCGCCGCTAGGCTTGGAGGCGGCTTTGCTTATGGCGATGAGAGCGGCTCGCGGTACGGCGCCGACGCCGGAGAACCTTCGCGAATCAGTGCTAGCGTCCGTTAGAAATCCCGAGACCCGAACACCGAAAGATCCACTTGAAAACGTGGTGCCCATTTCTAGACGGCGCTGGCTCGGCTGGAGCGCGGCGGCAGCGGCTGCGGCAGCATTTGGCGGCATCTGGGTCTGGCGGCGGTCCACAACCATTCCAATGGCAAATCTCACTGCCGCTTTGGCGGCCATTACGGCCAAGGGCTTGGAGCTCGGTCTGATGAGTCCGGAGAAGTCGGCGATTGCCGGATGGTTGCGCGAACGTCAAGCTCCACGGCTTGGGGAATTACCAGTCAAACTCGACAAGCTCGAGCGCAAGGGTTGCCAGATTTATGAGATCCGAGGCCATGTTGTGAGTCTCGAGTGTCTGCTGCTGCCGGGCATGCGGGAGCTGCACCTCTATTGCACTGTCTCGTCCGAGCTTGCGGATTCACCTGTCAGCGGAGCCGCCCCAGAGGTCAGGTCCTACGACGATCAAACGCTCGCCACCTGGTCGCAGGCTGACCTGACCCTTTGGCTTTTCTCACACGAAGCCCCGAGTCTTCTCCGAGAGCTGTTAGGCTAACGCTTCGGGTTCAGCGGTATCAGGGGTGCATGGAGCTGGCCAATGGTTGCCGTGATCTAGCAGGCGTGGAGCTTCATGTTTGCCAGATCGATGAATTCCAGCGCGGACTCGTGGGTGGCCTCCAGCACGACGTCCGGCGCGCATCCCCCCTCAAAAGCTTCCTGCCAGCGGGCGGCGCAGAGGCACCACTGGTCGCCGGGTTTCAAGCCGGGAAATCCGTAGTCGGGCTGCGGCGTGATCAGGTCGTTGCCACGGCTTTTGGAAAATTCCAGAAACTCTGCGCTGACCCGCACGCAGACGACGTGGACGCCCTGATCGCCGGCTCCCGAACGGCAACAGCCGTCGCGATGCCAGCCGGTCAGCGGATCGAGTGAACAGGGCTTGAGGACGGATCCGATCACGTTTCTGGTTTCGAGGGCCATGGCTTGATGATAGCCCGGAACTTCCGCGCGTCGAGTGGCTTGCTTCATCGTGGGAAAAACGAAAGATTCACTCATCTTGGAATCGGTTTGGAAAAACGATCTGCCCGAGGGTTTCGACCCGATGACGGTGAAAGAGCTGCGGCAGAGCCTGCGGCGCGGCAGTTTTGTCTATCCGTTTATGGGAATGCAGGTGCTTTCCGTGGGTGCGATGATCATGGAATTCAAATTCGGCCATGACTCGGAGTCCACCGAGTTCGCCGGTATCTTGAATCTCGGAATGCTGGCCACTTCCGGCCCCTTCTGGATGGTCGTGGCGGCCATTTGCCTGTTGCTGATGCCGATGGCGGGCGTGGTCCTGATGGGTCAGGAACTGGAGGAGGGGAATCACGAACTGCTGCTCCTCACCAAGCTGGATCGCTGGAAAATCGTCATCGGGAAATTCGCCACGCTGTGGGGTCTTTGCGCGCTCACCTTCATTTCGCTGCTGCCTTATGTGGTCGTGCGATACCTGATCGGCGGCATCGAATGGACGCATGAAGCTGCCTGCGCCGGAACGATTCTGGGTGGCTCGGCGATCCTCTGTGCGGGAGCGATCGGTGCTTCCGCGTTCAAACGGATCGGCATCCGGATCGCGGTGCTTGTATTGTTTCTCGTCTCCACGGCCGCGAGCTGCGGGATCCCCCTCTTTTTCGCGGCCGTGGTGACCGGTGGGTGCGGCTGGATCTATCACTTCACCGCGCTGTTCGCCGTGATTTGCTATGTGGTGATCGGTCTTGCTCTCGCCCGCTCCCGCTTGCGGCTCTCGATCATGGCTTATGAAATGAATCCCAGCAGCATGATCATTGGCCTGTTAGTATTCGCGCCATTCGTCATCGGAATGACCACCGCCATCACGGGAGGTTACGGAGGTCTTCTCGGCTTGCTCGGGATCGCGGTTGTCGCCATGAAAATGGATGTTACTTGGAAGGCTCCGAATTGGATGCCGCCCCCGCCGCCGGATTTGCCACCGGCGGAGTCCTAGAAGCGGTTTGAAAAATGGCAGGGACCGTTCTCCGCAACGGCCCAGCGAATGACGTGAGAACGGGGGGCCATGATCTGCTTGAAAATCCGCCCCTGGCCGATCGTTCGCTTCTCATTCTCACGGACCGCCCGGAGGTCGATCCCTGCCTTGGCGTATTTTCAGAAAGCCTCTTAGGAAATCGCTCGGGCGGAACGGAGAGCTTCCCTAGAAACCTCCGCTTTGCTTTGCGGCAAGAACGGTGTGACCAAGGAGGCCTCGAAGTCGAACACCTCGGAAAAATCCTCCTTTTTATCCGAATCCTGTTTGCCGAAAACCTGCTCCTCGATGAGCTGGAAAACCATGTCACCGACATCCTGGCATTTGCGGATGCTCCATTCCTTCATCAGCGTGGACGCCATCGGCCCGAATTGTTCGAGCGCGTAATCGCGGTAGCCAGCCAGCAATTCCGGACCACTCACATGACGCGCCTGACCGCCGTTAGATTCGGCGATCCGCTTCAAGGTGAAGTCCAGCGCGTCCTTGAGGAAAAAGTAGGCATGCGGGTCAAATCGCTTGTCGCGTTTCAGGATTGAAACGACGGATTGCTCGAATTGCATGGCCTGCATGAGGGGAGCATGCCCAAATCCGCCCGCGCTGTCAAAGCGGTTTGAGGATTCAATTGTTTCCCAGCCGTTTCACGAATTCATCGAGCAACGCTTTCAAGCGTGGCTCTGGCGCGATGACGGCAGGTTTGTCGAAGCCGAGCCAGATCGCCGTGGCACCGCCAGGGCCGAGGCGGAGGGTCCAGGCGTCACGTTCAGAGCCGGTGGCACCGGTGAAGCAGCGGGTGCCGCCGGAACGTTGCAAAACACTGGTCGCATCGAGCGCAGCGGGCGCGGTCAAGGCGGCAGTTAGATCGGGCTTGGCGGTGTAGATCACCTCGCCGGTCGCGTCGCGGATTTCCTCGATCAGGTAAGGCTTCGGACGTTTGCCCTTGTTGCCAAGGGTGGCGAGGCCGATGGACATTTCCAAGGGTGTAGCGCTAACAGAACCGCGGAAAAGATCTTCGGTTTGTAGAAAGGGCCCGGAAATCCCACAGCGTTTTGCGATGCGCTCCACCTCGCTTGGGCCGATCTGGCGACCGGTCTGCACCGGTCGCCCAGGGAGCACGAGCTTGCCCCTTTCCGCAGCGGCGGCGGCGACAAATGGCTCGAACGCTGAACCCAGATCGCGCTTCGAGCGGGTGCGGTCGAAGCGGGAGTGGCGGTAGTTGCGGCCGCCGATGAGAGCCAGCGTCGCACCGGACTTGGTCTCGGTGGTGACGGCGGCGTATTGCAAGTAGTCGGGTTCCGAGCCGGCGACGTGTTTGGCCTCGGTTGGGTGGGACCAGCTTTTCTCACGCTCCAAATCCTCCACGGCGCGGGTGAGTTCGATTTCCAAGCGGTCCTGCCAGGCGGCGTCGAGCGTCGTCCTGACACGCAGTCCACCGAGGTGGATTTCGTTGTCTTCGAGGATGCTGTCGAGCTCCCGGCGCACCGCCTGCAGGGCGTAGGAGGTCTGTGTTTCCCGGTCCTCCTCGTTCTTCAGCTTGATCGGCTCTGCGGCGATCGCGTCCCGGCGGGTCTTGTCGATGAGCTTCATGGCGACGAGGCGGTCGAGAGTCTGGTCGCGTTGCTCGAGGGCGGCCTTGAGATTCCGGAAGGGTGAGAAAATGTGCGGACCGCGGATGATGCCGACGATCAACGCGCACTCGCCGTCGTTGAGGTCGCGGGTGGTTTTTCCAAAATACGTCTGCGCCGCTTGTTCGATGCCGTCCGCACCCGCTCCGAAATAGATCCGGTTCAAATAGTGCGTCAGGATCTCGTCCTTGGTGTAGCGGGATTCTAACCGCATCGTCAGCGCGATTTCCAACAGTTTCCGGTGGATCGACTTCTGCGTGATCTTGAAGGAGTTCCGCGCGAGCTGCATGCTCAGGGTGGAGGCTCCTTGGGTGAAATCCCAATCCTTGATGTTTCTAACCGTTGCGCGGAGTAGCCCGCGCACGTCCACTCCGCTGTGTTCGAAGAATCGTGCGTCCTCGCGGGCGCGCAGCGATTTCACCAAGAAGTCCGGAATGTCCTCGCGTTTCACCAGCTTGCGGCCGGCGGAGCCGGGAGCGGTGATCTCCACGCCTTTGCGGTCTAAAAACACCGTGCCCGCAGGCAGCCGGGCGACTTCCTCCATGTCAAACTTGGAGGCGAGCATGAAATAGAAAAAAGCGACGCCACAGCCGAGGATCAGCCCCGCGATGGAAAGCTGGAACAGCAACTTGACCGGCCCATGCATCCACAGCGGTAGCCAGCGTTTCCAAAACGCGGGACGGTGGATGGGACGCCAGGTGGACATGGGTGAATCAGCGATGGGAACGAGGCGGATACTGGTTTGGTCGGGCGCTTGGGGCAAGCTTGGCCGCTTTGACTTTCCAGCATGGCGAAAATTCAGATTCAGGTGCCTGAGGATCGGCTGCAGGAACTCCCCGAAGAGGTCTTTGAGACGCCGGAGTGGGAACTGCCAACGGTGGATGGCGGCGGCGTCAAGATTCCGCTTTCCAAGCTCCATGAAATCGCGGCGGAAGATAAGGAACTTCGTAGCCTGCACCGGTGACAATCTCGGATACCTTGGCCAACGAACTGCCATGGGTGTAACTGAAAGTGGTGGGCAAAATACGGAGAGTGGACACTTCTGTCCACTTGCCGATGGGCGCGTAAGTGGAAGCGCGAAGCTCATCCCTTTCGCTTTCTCATCGTCCGGGCGGACAGAAGTGTTCACCCTCCTTTGGGGGTCCATGCCACGGCTCTGGATGCCGACAAGATGGTGGCGATCATTCTGAATCAACATTTCTGAAAACGGGGTTCCTACAGGCGGGCTGCCCCAAGCGGATTTGATGGGTGACGATCAGCGGATCCTCACATAATAAGCCCCGCGCCCTTGGCCACGCGGCGTGGGGTAGCCTTTTCCGATTACGGTTCGAGTTCCGCCAAATTCATTCGACCGGGATGGCACGGGGCACGGCGCGAGGCACGGCAGGCTCTTCGATGACCGGCTGCGCCTTGAGCGGAGCGGGTTCCGGTGTTGCTAGAGCGGCCTCGTCCACGGCCTGGGCCTTGGCCGGATGGATCGGGCAAAGGTCGTTTTCAGGTGGGGCGATGTCGGCGGGGACCTTGTCGCTGTGCGCAGTGTTCGCCTCGCGACAACCGGCGGTAGCGCGTTTCCCGGAAAGCAGACAGAGTTCGACGTCCACGGTCTTCACCTTGGTGTTCAGCTCGCCGGCCTTGTAGCCGAGGCGGTCGGCGGTTTTCATGATGTCCACCCAGATCGGCAGCGAGAGGGTGGCACCATAGCCGCCTTGGATGGTTTTTTTCGGCGTGTCGAAGCCAACCCAGACAGTGCATGTTAGATTCGAAGTGAAGCCGGAGAACCAGGCGTCCTTGAAATCGTTGGTCGTGCCGGTTTTTCCGCCGCAGGGTTTGTCAAAGCCGAGACGTTTGACTGACGCGGCGGTGCCGCTGGTGGCGACCTCCTTGAGGATGCGGGACACCGACCATGCAGAGCCTGCCTTGGCTGCCTGATAGGAAATCTGCGCGGTGGTGTAGAGGACATTTCCTTCGCGGTCCTTGATCTCGGAAATCAGATAGGGCCGGTAGCGGACTCCCTCATTCGGGAAGATCGTGTAGGCGCTGGCGATTTCCCAGGGCGATGCGCCCCAGGTGCCGAGGAAGGAGGTCGGGCTGTCCGGCATGGGCGTGGTGAAGCCGGCCATGCGCGTAACCTCCTTAACCTTCGGGATGCCGGCGTAGTTGCCGACGCGGACGGACATGGTGTTGCGGGAACGGATGAGGCCGTAGGAAACCGGCTGCATGCCACCGAACTTGCCATCCGAGTTGTGCGGATGCCAATTGCCCGCGCCCTTGATCTCGCCGGTTTGAATCGGGCCGTCGCTGATGCTTGTATCGGGGCGCAATCCCTGGTCGAAGGCTGTCAGATAGATGAACGGTTTGAAAAGCGATCCGACCTGGCGCTTGGCCATGGTGGCGCGGTTGAATTTCGATTCATGGGCATCGCGGCCGCCGATGAGTGCGAGGACGGCACCCGTGCGGTTTTCCACGACGACGGCCGCGCCCTGGATGTATTCCGGGGTTTTCCGTTGGTCCTCTGGAGTTTCTAACCATGCGCCCCGCGTCTGGTGGGGGTAGCCTGATAGACGTTCCACTTCGCGCATTTTTTTGTCCAGTGCCTCCTCGCCCTTGTGCTGGATGCGAAGGTCGATGGTGGTGATGATGTCGAGGCCGCCGAGCTCGATGTTCTCGTGTTCAAGGATGATTTCTAGATCCCGTTGGATTGCATCCATCGCGTAGGATTCATCCGCATTGCGCCGCCATTTCGGGCGGACTTCGATGGGCTCCAGCTTCGCGGCGTCCGCTTGTGCCTTGGTAATCACGCCGGCGTCCACCATCCGGTTAAGCGTGGTGCCGCGCTCGCGGGTGGCGGCCTCCATCGAGCTGAAGGGATTGTAGGCATCCGGCCCGCGGACGATCCCGGCAAGTAACGCGGATTCGGATAGAGTCAGCTCGGACGGATGTTTTTCGAAATAAATCCGCGACGCCTCGCCCACGCCTTTGATCTGTCGGCCCCAGTTGATCTGGTTGATGTAGGCTTCAAGGATTTCGTCCTTGGTCATCGCGGATTCGAGCCGGAATGCGATGGCGATCTCGAGGCACTTGCGGTCGATCTGCATCATCAACAGACGGAATTTGTTAGAGCGAATTTCGTCGTCGCGCTCAGGATCCTTGAGTTTGAAAATATCCGAAGCGAGCTGTTGGGTGATGGTCGATGCACCCTCCTTTTTACCCTGAAGGTTCTTCATGAAAGCGCGGACGATGCCGATGGGGTCGACGGCGCCGTAGTTGTAGAACCGCTCGTTTTCCCGGGCGAGGATGGCCTTGCGGAAGTTCTCGGCGACTTGGTTCAGCGGGACGATCGAGCGCTTTTCCCCGTGGATGCGGCCGATTTCCTCGCCTTGGCGATCGTAGATGATCGTGCGCTCCGGCATGGCATGGATTTTCGCGAGATCGTAATGTTGGGCGCGAAAACCGAAGATGACCGCGAAGGCGACCAAGGGATAAAGGCTCGCGACGATGGGATAGCCGGCGAGGCGGGAGAGGATTTTCAGCGGAGTCGGGAGCGGGCGCGTCAGCAGATTCAGCAGGTGGAAGGGCCAGAAGAACAGCAGGGAGGCCGCTCCCGGGCCGCGCGACGGTGGCCGACGAGGCGCGTTCTTGTCACGCAGGCGATCGTCATCTGGCGGGTTGCGTTTTGGCATCTTCGTGCAAATGGTAAGCGATTCTTTTCAAACCTTCCATCCTTGATTGGGGTTACAGACAAACCAGCGGACAGGTGTCGCTGAGCATTACAAACAAACCATGAACGTGAAATCCTTCCTCCCTCTTGCCGGCCTCTGCCTTGGGTTGATCTCCACCAGCGTGTCGAGGGCGGCCGATCCGGTCCGCACTCTCGAAGACCTCGCCCGCCTTCAGACCAAGGTCGAGGCGGTTTCCCGCAAGGTCATGCCCGCCACCGTCGCCCTGCTCTCCGAAAAAACCGAATCCTCCGGCTCCGGGGTGATCACCACTGCGGATGGATTGATCCTGACCGCCGCACACGTCACCCAAGGCGCAGCTGAAGTGACCGTGGTCTTCACCGACGGCGAACAGGTGCCCGGCAAGGTGCTGGGGGCGAATTATTCCAAGGACATCGCGATGGTCCAGATCCAGGGCAAGGGCCCTTGGCCATTCGTTGAAATGGGTGAGTCGAAAGCGCTTAGCGCCGGTGACTGGGTCATCGCCATGGGTCACTCCGCGGGCTTCGATGCGGCCAGAACGCCGCCGGTGCGCTTCGGTCGGGTCGTTTCGGAAGGACCAGGAAATTTCCTCACCACCGACTGCACCTTGATCGGCGGGGACTCGGGGGGGCCGCTTTTCGATCTCAACGGGAAAATCGTCGGCATCAACTCCTCCATCGGCGTTTCGCTGACCAACAACAACCATGCCGGTATCGACGGCTTCAAGCCTGACTGGGATCGCCTTCGCGCCGGCGAAGCTTGGGGCCAACTCTCAATGAACCCCTTCGCCAACCCCGAAAAGCCCGTGCTCGGGATCGCCATGGGCCGCTCCAAAGGCGAGGCCGGAGTGCCGGTGGATTCGATGGCGCCGCACTCGCCCGCAGCGACCGCCGGACTCCGGCCGGGTGACATCATCACCAGCCTCGAAGGTTCACAAATCCGCGACACCAACCGCCTCGAACAAGCGCTCGCCAAATACCAAGCCGGTGACACGGTGAAACTCGGCATCCTGCGTGACCGCAAACCACTCAAGCTAGACGTCGTTCTCGCCCGCTACGACGAGATTTTCCGCTCCCTGCCGGATGGGTCCTCGCCTGAAGCCGAAGAAGATATTCCCCTGATG
>JBBQDJ010000075.1:0-11162 GCA_038319595.1 Verrucomicrobiales bacterium | reverse complement strand
TTGCGATGGCGTCCGACACTGCGCGATAGACTTCTGATGCAGAGTGGCCGATAACCGAAATACCAAAAAACGTGTCGCAGCCGACCCAGAATGTTCCCATTTGAGCTACTTCGACGGTGGACTGTGTGCGATTACTCATACTCCGTGAGGCACCTTTACGCCTGCGACCCCTTCTCGTCAATAACAAGATCATCAAAAATCTGTGTGAAAAATGCAGAAATTGAACAGCTCTGACGAAATGAACCAAGAAAACTGCATCCGGTGGCCTTCAGCAAGCTGTTTAACGAAACGGCACTTGAGGTTCTTGAAAACTCGATCCACCCGGGAACACCCGGCGGGAAGGCCGTCTCCAATGTTCCGTGGGTGAATCTGTAACCGCCATCTTCAAAAGCTTTCCGAGTAGAAATAATCCGTTCCCTGTCAGGGTTTGTGATGCAAACCAAAACCTGCTCCCCCTCTTGGTCCGAATCGTCTGAAGAAATCACCCCAAATAAAGTGAAATTCTTCGGATCTTGAATTCCGGAATACTTGATTTTTCCACCGTAAAACTCGGTAGCGAATCTATTGCAAATCGCTCCGAGCCATTTCCTTTCGCTGCCTGTTGCCCCTGTAACGTCCAACAACGCGGCAGATGTACTGGTGCAATTAACCCGCTTCACATCAGCCCACTGGGAAAGCCATTGTTTACATTGCGCATACACTTCGAATTTGGTTCGAATCTCTTTTAGCATCTGAAAGTCATCATTCACCACCAGATTGTGAACGACTTCGTGTGGAAAACAGCCGTGAACTGCTACCTTTCCTAAAAAACTTCCAAGAGCATTCAATGCTACCTCGATATAGCTACCATTGGAATTGAAAATGGGAATGACCGCATAGTCCACCTCGCCATTCGTGACTTTCCTGACCAATTCCACAAAATCTCCCGCATCCACAGGTCGCAGTTTCGCTTCAGGGAACTGCCCCAACGCAAACTCGTGACTAAAGCTTCCCTCTGGGCCAAGATAGCCAACTGTTTTTGAGTTAGGAATATTCACACACGATGCATGACCCTTTAAGGTTACAAATACCAATCCAAAAAAAATTGGGGATTCGCCGTTTGGCCCCCGTCTCTTGATCGCCCTCCTCGCCTTTCTGCCACTCCCGCTCTCTGCCGCCCTGCAAACACCCGAGGCAATCGCCAAGGAGATCCTGCCTCATCTCCTCGACCCGGTGAAGGTGGCGACGCTGAAAGGCGCTCTACTGGCTGGAGACAGCCCGCCGCGCCGGGGGCGACGTTTCCGGCATCCTCGACACCGCAGAGACGGCAGCGGGCTACGCGGGGACACCGGGAGGCAAGGCGGACAAGCAGGCGATCACATGGAGCCGTCAGAAGCTCGATGACTTCGGATGTTTCACTCCCGAGGGAATGGCGGAACTGCGGAAAGGCGGATCACCGAAAATCAGCAAGGGCGAACACGCGGGCGAGTCCGTCGCCCTCGATCACGTTTTGCCCCGCGCCATCGTGCCGGAACTCGCCGCCCGTTTCTATAACCTCGAAGCCATCCCGGCCCATGAGAACCTCGTGAAGTCCGCCAAGATCGGGAAACGGGAACTGGAGCTTGCGCGACGGTGGAACCGGGAAGGCTTGCTATCGGCGGAAGGGTTGAAGGTGGTGGAGGTGGCGGCGCAGCAACTTTAGATCATCAATTCGAAGCAGATAACGAAAATACACCGGTCCATTCATAGGACAGCCTCTTCTGCGGAGCGATTCAATTGTTTCAAAATTTGCCGTTCCATCTCGCTACAAACCTGCACTTTATACCGTCGATTTAAAGGTGGCCATTCACCGTAGCTTGAATCAGCTACAACTCTGACGGCAACTAAAACTGCTTCGGGATCGTATTTCAAAGTGCGCAGTGTATTCAGCGAATGCTCGGCACACCCTTTAAGAATGTCCTTCCTTGTTCTGTCCGTTTCATTCGGTCCCCAGGCCGTGAAAAAAAATGTGCCTAGACCTATTGCCCCGAAGAGCAGCACAGCAATGTACCACGGAATTCCACACAAAAAAAGGAAACCTGAGCATAACCCACTCCCCATGCAGGAAACCTTTATGCGATCACGAACTATTGCTGCATACCTATAGGCTGCCAGTGACACAACAGCATCGCAGGCGGCATCTCCGTATTTTCTAACGATAGGCCCCATTAGCAACTTTGCCTCGTTTTTTAATTCTGTCATGCGAGCTTTTCTAAATTGTATGGCCGAAATTAATGGATGGCGGATTCAAAAAAATCGTTCATCGCCGAGATGGCCGATTTCCGACAACATCCGAGTTCTCGCCAGAAAGCCAAAGCTTGACCGCATAGTATGCCACGAGCGGAAAAAGCGTGTAAAACAGAAATTCCGTTATGTCATACTGATCCGTTTTGTTGAAGAATATACCGGATTCGAGACCGCGATAGCTTTCCGCCGAAATTAATGGATAGAAACTCCTATAAGGGTCCCTTGAGTATCTACCGCCCAAAGGATACGGCGAGAACACTAGGAACATGATGTGAATGAAGATCCAAACCACATACACCGCCTTCAATTTAGGCAGTGTGAGCGACCGACGCTTTCGCCAGACGAATGCTCCTAAAATCGCAAAGACGATCAGAACCGAAGTATTGTAAAGAATCTGATGCAACCTCGCTCGGCGAACGGCTGCTTTCTCCGCCGCATCTATCCGTTCAACCTCGTCAAACAATGCATCTAGATCGGGCCGTGCCTTGCGTTTTGGGGTAATTCCAAATGCCGCGTCGAGATCGGGCCGTGCCTCGCGCTTGGGGGCAATTCCTAATAGTGCATCGAGATCGGGCCGGTCTTCGCTTTTCGGGGTAGCGGGGGCGGGCGCGTTGAGTTGCGCGAGAATTTCGGGGTCTGTGACATCCTCATATTGCACCTCCTTCGGAGTAGGTGCTGCGGCTACCGGAGTGGCCTGTAGGGGGGCGGTTTTCTTATGTGCTGCTGCTAGGGCATTGAGTTGCGCGATAAGCTCGGGATCTGTGACATCCTCATATTGCACCTCCTTCGGAGCATTGAGCTGTGCAAGGATTTCTGGATCGGTTACTTCCGTGAAGCGCTTTCTGACAGGAACGGAATCAGACGATTCTTCGTGCTTGTCGGCGTTTACCTTGCCGCAACTCAGGGAAAGAATCGAGGCCAATACCAACCCAAACGGAAGAACGCGGTTGACGAAAATTTTCATGGGGGATTTCGCCCGGATGAACTCACATCCGATGACACGAACAGTTTCATCTATCGGCAGAGAAACTGCAAGCATTGAGCGAATCCGCTACACCATTTCCGCTCATTCACCGCCGCCCGTGCGTCTGCGACACTGTGGAATGGCCAGCAAGGAAGCGGATCGGATGGTTTCGGAAATGGCGAACGTGCTCAAGGAGAGGCGACTTTCTGCCGGAGTCTCCATGAATGCCCTTTCCGCCGCAAGCTACCTCGACCGCGCAGCCCTTCACCGGGCAGAAGCTGGCGACCGCATCCCCTCCATGGCCTTTTGGGTCGATTGGGCGGACACTCTCGGCACATCGCTCGAAAAGGTCATGGCGGAGGCCCGGAAGCGCACAGGCAAGGTTGCTGGGAAGCAACCCGAGAGGAAGCCGCTTCTGTGAGTTGATCTAGGGACAGCGCGGCTAGTGGCGGATGAGCCAGAATGAGATTGTGCGATTCGCACTGAACAACCGTTGGTTAGAGGAATAAGGAGTTCCCGACATGAGAGCCAACTGGATCGTTCTTCACTACGGGCCTTCGAAATGTTCATAGGCAAGGCTCTGCAAACTTACGACTGCGGCGGCTTCCACCACAAGTTTCCAATGCTCATGACCGCAATAAAGAGACCAATAATCACAAACGAACTCAAATACCCCCCAGTCCGACCAATAAAGTGCGAGAATCCATACAGAATCAAAGCAATAATAAGCACTCTACGGATGCGCTTCACAGCACTCTCGTGATCCTTGAGCGAGCGTTCCTTCCAGCCTTTGGGCGTGCATGCTCCACACTTTGGACAAGCCGAAGCTTGGTCACTTAACTCAGTATGATACTCATGGCATTTTATTAACATATCTTCTCTTTTTAAGTGACGGCTATTCAATAATAAATTGTAGGTCGTAGCCTTTCCCGGATGGCCAATCATTCCTAATAATCTTCGTCGTATAAGATTTTGACTTTATTTCTGATGCTGTCCCTTTCGTAATAGCCTCGGCCAACGCATCTTCCAGCTTCTTGCCCGTCGCCTTAACATTCAATGCTTGAGCAATCTTCAAGAATTCGGAGTGTGCCTCTTGAGCCTTAGACTTAATATTCACATTCAAAACTAGCTTTAGTTCAGCAGCAGTAGTTCGATTGCCATTAACATAATATGCTATATTGTTCGAAACTGCCTCAACAGAGTTGATGCTCTTGTAGCCGGTGCAGCAGAAATATTCATCATCGAGGATTTCCTTCCATGAACCCGTGACGTAACCTTCTGCCTTGAGGTAATCCTTCACCTCCGTGATCTTGGACGTAGGCAGCTCCGCGTAAGCCATGGGACACGTCGAAAACAAGAATGTGATTAGGGATAGGGATTGTAGGATTTTCATTTTTCTTGGCTAACGTTAGATGTGGACGCACCGGCGGGACTAGCTCCGAATTAAATTATGGATGTTGTCGCCGTTTGTCTCACATGACTTGTTAGCCCCTTTCTTTTGTTGGTGATCGCACCACATCGTGTAAAGCGTTCGAAACTGACTGTCATCACCGGAGACCAACGGAATCATCATCGAGAGAAACAAGGCACTCATGCTGCGGGCTTCGTCCATCTCTTGTTGTGTAAACTTCTCGTATTGTTCAGGGTCGATTCCTGCTTCGAAATTCTGAAGCCACCAGTTGTCGATTTTGGCAAGAATACAGCTCGCCTGCGTTAGCAGATTTAAGTCAATGCTGTGCTCGGATGTCCCTATCATCTTGGGCATATTGTGCGCTATGTGGTCACGATGCTCTCGAATTCGACGCAAGGTATCGAGCTCCTCAACCGTAATTGCACCGCTCTTGTGCCACCAGAGCGCCGATGCTGTAAACAGATGCTTGTGAAGTGACCGCACTTCGCTCTCATACCGAGGCGAGGACAAGTCAGTGACAATATCACCATCAGAAACATCGAAACAGAAGAAGTCTCTTGGTCTTCCTACAAGTGAGTCCTTAAGCATCTCGAACGCGGCGAGATAAAGACCCCCCTGAAGCAAATTCTGCTTCAGGGATTCGGGATTGAGGAACTTTGTCCAAGCTGCCTCTACGTCTAAAGCGGACTCCATTTTATTGCGGTTCGACGAGTCCCGACGGTGGTAATATATCAGGGCTTCCAACGGCCTTCTTGCTGGTCGATGCCTTCAACGCCTTGCTGGTAGCCTTCGCAATCTTCTTGCGTGCTTCGTCCGCCTTGTCTCCTTCCATGACTTCCCGCTTGATGACCTCGGCAGCAAGGACGGCCCGAATCTGCTCCGATTCGATCTTCACGTCCGGCGAAACTCGGCGTAGCTCGCGCCGGATCACGTCAAGGACAGTGGGAGTAAGAATCATCGCTCCGATAAAGAACCGGCTAAGTGCTTGCTTCTGTGTGTGGAAGTCTCCGAGGACAGATCTCTGCCATCCCTCCTTGCACCACAAATACAGCAATTCAACGTCGGCGGCAGTCCGTGGGTTGAGCGCACAAAAATTAATGTCAATCACCAGTTCGTGGTCAATCGGCTTCGCAAAAACGATGCGGTAAACCCTCCAAGTAATCCCATTAGTGAGAAGCACCCAGTCCACTCCTTGGTTCGCCGCATAATCAACGGCTTGCTTCACATGGGCATCCTTCAGATCAATCCCAATCGCCTTAACCTCCATTAGTGTCTGAAGTGTCCCTTCGAGCTTGATAGCAAGGTCACAATACGTGCCACGTATGGCGTACTCGGAGGTAATCTCGGAATACTTGTCGTATCCGAATATCTCCGCAAGCATGTCGGTAATGATGGTCACTGTGTCCGACTCACCCACATCTCGCGCCTTCGCGGAGGCGAGAATGGGCTGAAACCGCTTCAAACCAGCGGCGATGCGTTCTGCTACTTTTTTGGGGATGGCTGCCATAGTGTTGTGGTGAATATCTAGCGAGCCCGTAACCGTTTGCCGAGCAAAGAATCTTACACTCCGACAGAAATTGTCAGCCCGGAGTTTCGCAGCCGCTATCTAAACGCATCGCGCTCCCGTGGTGGGGGCGGTGCCGGGTGAACGGGTGGTGGGGTGCCCCCGTCCGCGAGAACTCGCGACAGTCGCCGGATTCCTCTGTTTCCCCGCTCCAACCACGGCGAGCCGATTGCAGCAAGTCCCGGTGTTCCTAACCTCTCGCCTCCCCACGCTAATCCCTCGAATCCAGCTTGAAACCGCAAGACTTACCGTGATGAAGTTTGCGGCTTCATAGACTCACTTAATCCGCAGGCCCGTGACGAGGAAAACAGCCGCCGCCAAACCGTCCACAACCTGCCAAGCATCCCGTGAGAAGTGAATCGGGAGGATCGGATTGAAGAGAACCGCCACGGCTCCCAGCAATGCGAGCATCCTGCACCGTGAAGGGTGAGCCTCGATATGTTTGCCTGAAGCGATGGAGTAAAGGGCGACGCGAACCGCTGAGAGCGTGCGAACAAATTGCCCGTTGAACTTCGGCAATGCACAAAAAATGCACAGAGACATTTTTTTCGGCGTTCTAATTCCGCCACAACCTATTGATTTTCAATGGAGCCGCTGGTCGGATTCGAACCGACGACCTATTCATTACGAATGAATTGCTCTACCCCTGAGCTACAGCGGCGTCTCACCGGACGCCGGGAAGAAACCAAAGCTGCCTGCATCTCGCAAGCGGGAAATTCCGCGGCGACCGACAGGGCGATCAAGCTTGGGAAAACCCGCGCCTTACCACGCATTTTTTTAACCGCGAATGGACGCCAATGAACGCGAATCCAATTCGTTTGGGTGGGTGAAGGCACTTTCAGAAGGACGGGATCAGGATTCAGAAAAATAATTCGGCTCAATCCACAGGGCATCTCCATTTGAAGAAATCCAACCGCGAATGGACGCGAATCTAAGATGGCTTGGCATCCGTTTTGTGTTGGATCGTCGGATGTTTCGGATGGAATTCCTTCGAAAGATCCTCATTTCTGGAAAATTCGTGTCCATTGGCGTCCATTCACGGTTTCCTTCTCCCTAGCTTGATCGCCCTGCGCCGGCCGGGAAACGGGGACGATTTCGAGCGGATCCTATTCCTTGAAATCGGTGTCCGGCTTTACGAGGTCCAACTCTTTGATCCAGATATTGCGATAGCGGACGTCGTGGCCTTCGCACTGGAGTTTGAGGCCGCCTGGAACGTCGGTGAGGCCTTTGCCACCGTCATTGCCACCGTCGATCCCGGATTTCGGGCCGCCCCAAACTTGGGCGATGGACTGGTTGGTGTGGGCTTTGGTGCCGTTGAAATAGATCGTGACCAGCGGTTGTTCGGTGAGCTTGCCATCCGTGAAGCGGGCGGCGCGGAAGACGATGTCGTAGCTGTTCCATTGACCGAGGCCTTTGTAGGCTTCGTAGGGACCTTCCGCTTCGTTGATCACGGCGGCCATGCCGTGCTTGGTTTTGTCGCCGTCGAGCACTTGGATTTCGAAGCGGTTCTGCAAATAGACGCCGCTGTTGCCACCCTTTTTCATGATGAGGAATTCGACGTGCAGCCGGAAATCTCGATAGGCCTTCTTCGTGACGATGTCGGCGCTGCCGTATTTACCGCCTGCCGCGACCGGATCGTCGGTCATCAGCACGGTGCCCTGGTCCACCGGATCCGCGACGACCTTCCATTTGATGGGCAACGAACTGGCGAAACCGGGGCCTTCCCAGTAGGTCCACTTGCTGTCCAACATGTCACGGGATCCATCGAAAATCAGTTCTGCACCTTCAATGGGTTTGTCGCCGACGTTTCCAAATAGCGAGGTGCCGAGGGTGAACGAAGCGAGGATAAGTCGATGGGCTGTTTTCATTTGGAGTGTTTGTTGAAGTGTTTGACGATCGCTGCTGCTAGACCGGGAATGTCGTGTTGCGGGGCTTCGAATGCGGGCTTCATGCCTTTATTTCGGAGTGTCTCGCTGGTGACTGGACCGATGCTGGCCGCCACGCAGCCTTCCGGCCAGTCGATGCCTAGGTCGAAAAAGTGATCCACCGTGGAGCTAGACGTAAAGGTGATCATGTCCGCGCCTTCCTCCTCAAGCCGGGCGCGCGCGCCGGTGGGATCCTCCGTTTCGGGGACGGTGCGGTAGGTGATGCAGTTATCGACGATGGCGCCGAGCTTCGTGAGCCCTTCACCGACGACATCGCGGGTTTCGGCGGCCTTGACCCACAGCATCGTTAGATTTTCGATGTCTTCCTTTTTGAAGGCCTCGATCAGGCCTTCCGCGACGAATCGCTCGGGGATCAGATCTACAGCGAAACGATACTCGCGGATTTTTTTCGCGGTGCCCTCGCCGATTGCTGCGATCCTCGGATTCCCCAAACTGCGGGCGTCGGCGAAGGCGATGAAGAACGCGTCGAAGAAGCGCTCGACGCCGTTAGGACTGGTGAAAACGAGCCAGTCGTATTCGTGCGCGTGGGTGACCAGCTCGACAAACTCGCGCTGATCTTCCGGCGGCTCGATGCGGATCGTCGGCAGTTCGATGACATCCGCGCCGAGGTCGCGCAGAACCTTGCTGAGCTCGCCCGCCTGCTCGCGGGTGCGGGTGACGACGATGCGTTTCCCAAACAGCGGACGCTTTTCAAACCAGTTGATCTTCTTCCGCTCCTTCACCACATCGCCGATCACAGCGACGGCGGGAGATGCAAAATTCTCGGCATCGGCGATGTCGGCAATATTTGATAGAGTGCCCTCGATGGTTTTCTGCGCACCGGTCGTCGCCCAGCGTGTTAGAGCGATTGGCGTGTCCGCTGCGGCTCCATGCTCAATGAAGGCGCTGGTGATTTCCCGCAGCCGGGCGACTCCCATCACGAACACCTTGGTGCCGGGAGCTTGGGCGAGTTGCTTGTAGTCCACCGAGCTGAAACCTTTCGTCGGATCCTCGTGGCCGGTGAAAATAGTGAGCTGTGTGTTGTGGTCTCGGTGAGTCACCGGGATGCCGGCGTAGGCCGGGCCGGCGATGGTCGAGCTAATGCCGGGGACGATTTCGAAATTCACGCCCGCCGCGGCGAGTTCGGCCGCTTCCTCGCCGCCGCGACCAAAGATCATCGGGTCGCCGCCCTTGAGTCTAACGACGTTTTTGCCCGCCTTGGTTCGCTCCACAATGAGGTCATTGATTTGATCCTGCGGCACCGAGTGAAACTTGGCGCGCTTGCCAACATAGATTTTCTCACAGCCCGCCTTGGTCCAGTTCAGCAGCTCGGGGCTGCTTAGTGCGTCGTAAACGAGCACGTCGGCGAGCTCGATGCACTCCTTGGCGCGCAGGGTGACAAGGCCGAGGTCGCCGGGGCCGGCGCCGACGAGATAACAGGTTCCGGATTTGCTCATGAAAGGGAGTTGTAAAGTTCGAGTGCGATTGAAATGGGATCGGTGCCGCGGGCTTCACCGGATTTCGGCGAGCCGCCGGCTTCGGGAAAGACGCGGGCCTTGAGATGGATTTCTCCATCGGAGATTGATGAATAGACACCGACCGGTGTGTGGCAACCGCCATCTAGCAGGCGGAGAAATTCCCGTTCGGCAGTGATCCGCAGCCATGTGTCGCGATGGCCGATGGATTCGGCGAATACCCGGCTCGGGGCGTCACCCGCACGGACTTCGAGGCCGATGGCACCTTGTCCGGCGGCGGGGAAAAATTCGCTTTCGTCGAGGCGTGAAACGAAAATTCCGGGAATGCGCGCCACAACCTCGGCCTCAGCGCTCATTGGGCTTTCCGGGATAAAATCCAGTCTGACCAAGCCGGCTTCGGCGAGAATGATGGCGTCGTAGGTGTCGCCCTCTGCCAGTTTGCGGAGGCGGGTGGGGACATTGCCGCGCAGGTCAATCACCGTCACGTCGGGCCGCAACCATTCGATTTGTTTCGCCCGCCGGACGCTGCTGGTGCCGACCGTGGCTCCTACGGGTAGCGCTGCCAAGCCGCCCGCCACGCGCATGACCAGAACATCCCGCACCGGGGCCCGCTCCAGCACGGCGGCGAGTGTGAATCGCTCCTCAAGCACCGTCGGTAAATCCTTCAGGCTGTGCACCGCGATGTCGATTTCCCCGGCATCGAGCGCTTCCTCGATCTCCTTGATGAAAACGCCCTTGTCGAAGGTGCCTTCCGACTTCGCCACGTCCGCCAGCGAAACATCCGTCCGCCGGTCGCCGGTCGTCAGGATCACCCTGCGCACGATTTCCCGATCCGAAAACATCGCAGCCAGCGCGAACTCGGTCGCCGTGGCTTGCACCAGCGCCAAATCGCTGCCACGCGTTCCGACGACGATTGGGGTAGGGGACTCGCTCATCTCAGGTTCCATAAATTAAGCGCATGCTCATGCTGCGGAGTTCTTTCCATGGCCACGGCGGGCAAGCGGCGCAAGTCCAAGATTGCGAAGCGCTCGATTTCATGGCCTCACGCGATCACGTCTACGCGATCAGGGACTTTCCTTATGGCCGAAAATGGGATATCTATTTTCATGTCGCTGCGAGCAACCTCTCCCCCCAAGGAAGCGAACGGCGAAAGTTAAGCTCCCCCCCGAGTTCAGAAAGGCCGGCGCAAATCGAAAGTCCCCCCGCTTCGATTTCCGCCGGCTTCTTTTTGGTCATTCCCGGACATGAGGAAATGGGTAGCTATTCACGATTCCGTTGATGATCGTGCCGAACCGGTAAGCGTCCTTTGCCGCGGCGATTTGGATTTCCCGCACGGCGGGCAGGTCATAAATCTCCAGCTTCCGCCCGAGGGCATAGCTGAGAAGGTGTTCGATGACGCCTCGCACGAACTCATCGGGTTTTTCCATGAGCGCGGCTTTGAAACCCGCTGGGCTGTCGAAGGGGTGACCGTTCCACTCCGAGCGGGCATCGACGGGTTGTTGGCCATCGAAGGTGCGGCTCGCGCCGATGGGGTCGAACGCCTCCAGCGCGAAGCCCG
>JBBQDJ010000074.1:0-11165 GCA_038319595.1 Verrucomicrobiales bacterium | reverse complement strand
ACCGCAACCACGCACCGTGACCGAGTCTTCACCACGCACAGCGGCGATGGCGACTACAATGTCTATCCCATCCGCAGTGTGCGCACGCGCGACTGGAAATACATCCGCAACCTCCATCCCGAATTCCAGCACCACACGCATATTTCGCGCTCGGCTAGTCCGAGCGGGCTCATTTATTGGCAATCATGGCTCACCGCAGCCAAGTCAGATCCCGCCGCCGCCGTCCTCGTGAAACGCTATAGCGAGCGCCCCGCGGAGGAACTCTACGATCTCAACGCCGACCCCTTCGAACTGCATAACCTCGCCGCCGACCCGGAACAATCCGCTCGCCTGTCCACGCTGGGTGCCGAACTCGACGCTTGGATGAAGCAGCAAGGCGATACACAAACCGTCTTTGGTAAACCACTCCTTATCGGTGAGCCGGTGAGCGTGATCAGCCCAGGCGGCGGGGGAAAAAGGAAAAACAAAGACACGCCAAAGCAGCCCCAAGACTAAGTCATGAAACTCACGTTTGTCCTTCTCGCCACATTGACGCTCATCGGTCACAACGCGGGTGCCGCAACACCCGCCAAGCCGAACATCATCCTCATCTACAGCGATGACCACGGCTTTGCCGATCTCGGCGCGCAGGGTGTGGACAAAGACAGCCGCACGCCGAATCTTGATGCGCTCGCGAAGGATGGTGTGCGCTTCGTGCGCGGCTATGTGTCGTGTCAGCACACTCAAACTAACCCATTATCATAAAACAATTATTGAATAATATGCTAGCATTAACACAAAAATCCCAATGGGTGATAGTTTGGATCGCATTGACCGGACTAATCTCAGTCCAACAATCTTTTGCCATCGAACGGCCGATGATCGAGGCGAACGCCAGTGATCGAGAGCGAGTGCTGAAGCTCATCGACAAGTATGACTGGGCTGCAAAATCTTTCGAAAGCAAGAAGCAGAAGATGGCACCGCTCATCGAGGCTCACAAGGAATCGGCATCAAAGGCGTTTGCTGCCGCGCCGAAATTTGGGAAAGATCGAGTGCACCCCCATATCAACTGGACGATGGATGGGGTCAACGCAGGGATTCTCTATTTCATGACGGGAAATGAGGACTATGCCCAGTTCGCGGCCGACCGCCTCAATGGCTATATTCAATATCTCGGAGTCGAAGGGAAGGAGCCTATTGTTTCCAGCGACGGCAGGCAGAGGGACTACCGGGATGTCCTTGAAAACCTCGGGCTTTGTTACGACTATATCTACCCATTTCTGAAGAAGGAAGGAACCACCGTCTTTGACGCGGCAACCCAGAA
This sequence comes from Verrucomicrobiales bacterium, assembly GCA_038319595.1. Classification (GTDB taxonomy): domain Bacteria; phylum Verrucomicrobiota; class Verrucomicrobiia; order Verrucomicrobiales; family Akkermansiaceae; genus Luteolibacter. The sequence goes on along the minus strand of JBBQDJ010000074.1, from coordinate 9,862 downwards.
GCGTATTCCGTTTGATGATAAGAAGGCACAGCTTGTGTTTACCCAAATTGTGGAGTGTGGGTTCAAGACAGCAGAAAGAAATAGCAACCTAGAGATCATGGTCTTTGACGGAATGCTCTATTCCGCACTCTGCATCGAAGATAAGACGAAGCGCGACGGTTACGTCGATCAGCTCATCAAAGGCTGGCCGGGCAAGGGGAAATCCGGATTGCTTAACATGAAGAAAGTCCTCATGGAAAACGATGGGGTATGGCCGGAATCAGCGTCCTACAGCGGGGTCGGTCAGACCGTGCCTACCTACATGGAGTTGATCGACCGCCTTTACCCCGAAGTTAAAATCTTCGCGGGCTTTGAGGACGCGCTTAACGGAGTATTGAATCGTCTTTATTATTCCTATCCCAACGAGGAGGAAATGGTCGGCTTCGGGGATTCTCACAGAATAAAAGGGCCGCAGCGAATCCCGGAGGCTTATACCCGCGTTTATCGCCGAGCTGGGTTTGAAATGCCGATGAAGCGTGCCTTTCAGCAGATGAAAGCGGATCGGGAAAAGTATGGCTATCAGCCTAGTGATCTTTGGGCCATGGATCCACTCGAAGGCTACGAATCTCAGCGCGCCGAAAGCCAAGCGGTGCACTTATCCTATGCCGGGATTGCCATCCAAAAAAATCTCGCCTGCACCGACAAGAAGCAAAATGGATTGATGTATTATTCGGGTGGGGCTAGCTATATCCATTCGCACCTGAGCGGTCTGGATCTGGAGCTTTACGGTGCGGGTCATGTGATGAGCGGCGTTGGTGGCGCGGGTGCTGAAGGGGGGCGCGGAGCAGAGCTTTTCGTTAGCTACTACCGGAATTATGCGGGTCACAACACGGTCGTCATCAATGGCGAATCCGTCGGCGGGAACAAAGGTTGGAAGGGGCAAGACCTTAATTGCATGGATACCGTGAAACTGCAGGCGATGGAACCTCAACCCTATGAGCTACCGATTTCCAAAGTATTTACATTCTCCAGTCAGATCCTCAACGACACGGTAAACAAGGCGACGCAACAACGCATCGTCAGCATTATTAGGACCAGTGATACCACGGGATACTATCTCGACCTGTTCCGATCCCGATCCAACGGCGAGAACAAGTTCCATGATTATATTTATCACAATATGGGAGATAGCCTGACCTTGAAATCCCAAGCCGGGAACCTGCTGTCGCTGACGCCGGATAAGAAAGTTGACAAGGAATTCAAGACCTTCAAAACCAAGGACTGGGCGCGATTCCCATCAAAGCCCATAGAGAATCGTGGCAAGCTGCTTCTCTTCCCTGGTTGGCACCTGTTTAATGAAGTTGCCTATTCCGCTGGGATTTCCGAGCCCGTAGTTGGCCGTTTCGACATGACGATCGGTAATCAGTGCTATATGCATGTGGCGATGCCCGGTGGGGTGAAGCGCGAATACTTCTCGATCGCAGCACCGCCTATCCTTGACGGAGCAGGAAAATACGGGAAGAAACCCTCCCGAGTGCTTTCCATCCGCCAGTCCGGCGAGGCATGGGATCGGCCTTTTATGGTGGTCTATGAGCCATCAGTCAACGCGGAGCCGACGGTTCAGAGCGTGAAGAACATCATGGCCGGGGAGAAGGTTGTCGGCGTTGAAGTGCAGAGCTTGATTGGCGGCGCTGCCATCACCGACATCATCATCGCACAGGACAGCGCAGACGCCAAGCTGTCGCTGCCGGATCGTGGGATCGAGTTCGAGGGGCGTTTCGCAATCATGAGAAGCGAGCGCCGCGCCGGGGCAGATACGGTGAGCCTCTACATCGGCGAGGGCAGTTCCCTGCGTTGCGGCAAATACGAGCTCAAGGGCAATGGTAAAAAGCAGGGATTCAAATCATTCCCCGGTCAATGAACAGACAGAAAACCAAAACTGCATGCACTCATCTAATCAGAATAGGAGCCAGCCTAGGAGAATAAAACCGGTGCTCGTCACCGTCGCCGCCTTTTTCCTCGCCTCACTCGTCCCGCTCCAAGCTGCTGGCGGACCGGTTGGCAAAAGTTACGTTTACAAACAATTCGCGGGACAACCCCGTAAGATGGAAATCTATTTCCCACCGAATCATGATCCGGCCAAAGCCAAAGTGCCGGGCATGATTCTCTTCCACGGCGGTGCCTGGCTGGGTGGTTCGCTGGATGAATTCCGTGGCACTTGCGCCTACTTCGCCAGTCGTGGGCTGGTCTGTGCCACCGTCGATTACCAGATGCTCAAGATGAGCAAGGTGGAGGCTTCTAAACTTCCCGCCGGCGATTCGCACAAGCGGGTGTGTATCGTCGATGCCAAGAGCGCGATCCGCTGGTTCAAGCAACACGCGGCCGAGTTGGGCGTGGATCCCGCCCGCATCATCAACGGCGGCTCCAGCGCGGGGGGCCATATCAGTGCGCTCGCCACCATGAATGCCGGCCCGAGCGATCCCGCAGACCCCAAGGACATTGATACGAGCGTCATCGCGTATCTCTGGATCAACCCCGCGTTTCACCCCACCGACTCGAAGGCTCCCGAAACCGACCTCATGCAGCACCTCAAGCCCAATCTTCCACCCACCATCGTCTTCTTCGGCGAGAAAGATGGATACAAGAAATACTGGGACATCGCCCACGCGAAGTGGAAATCCCTCGGCACGACCAGCATCGAGTTACAGATCGCCCCCGGCCAGGACCATGGCTTCTGCAGCCACTTCCCCGACTGGAATACCGTTACCATGATTGCCATGGACAGGTTCCTCGTGAAGCACGGCCTCCTCTCGGGCGAGCCGACCCTAAAGTTCCCGGAGAGTGGCGTGCGCCTCGTTCCTGCTCCCTAAGACCTCGACAAACGATGTCAGCAGCCGCAAATCAATGTAGCCGAAGTGAACCCCAAGCCGCCGCCCCGCCCGCCAAGGCATTCTTTTCCCCGCCAGAGGCGGAAACGCAAATCGAGTCTATCACCCTGCGCGCCCACCACAGAACAACTCAGAACTTTCTCTCCAACACTCAAAAATAACACGGCCATGAAACACACCGCCTCCATTCTCATCCTTTCACTCACCGCCCTTGCGCCCTCGCTGCGTGCGGATGTGAAACTCCCCGCCATTTTTTCCGACCACGCCGTGCTTCTGAGCGGTGCCTCCGTCCCAATCTGGGGCTGGGCAGATGCGGGGGAAAAAGTGGAGGTCTCTTTTGCCGGTCAGACGAAATCCGCAACGCCTGATGCGAAAGGAAAATGGATGGTTAGATTAGACGCGCTGAAAGCCGACGCAAAGCCGCAGGAACTCACCGTGAAGGGAAAGAACAGTCTAACGGTGCAGGATGTCCTCGTCGGTGAAGTCTGGCTTGGCTCCGGGCAATCGAACATGGCGCTGCGGGTGAGCCAAGCGAACGATTTTGAAAAAGAAAAGGGCGCGGCGGATCTCCCACAGGTGCGGATGTTTACGGTCGCTTCGGGGCCATCCGCCAAGGCGGAGGAAGATTGCAAAGGCTCGTGGGCGGTGTGCTCGCCGGAGACCGTGGGTAGTTTTTCCGCGACGCTTTATTTCTTCGGACGCGAGATTCACAAGGAGCTCAGCGTTCCCACCGGGCTGATCCATTCGTCCGTCGGCGGCACGCCCATCGAGTCTTGGATTTCTCCCGAGGTGCAACCAGCATCACCCGCTCAGGGAAAAAAACCGGCCGCGGACACAAAAGCCGAAGGATTGAAGGCAAAACGTGAGCAGGCGCTCGAAAAGCGGAAAAAAGCCGCGAAAACCCCAGCTGAGGCAGACAAGCTCGCGCCACAAACTCCGCCGGTTGCTGCGGTTAAGCCTAACAATAAAGGCGGAGTCGGCGGACTCTTCAACGGCAAGATCGCGCCGCTCATCCCGTATGCGATCCGCGGCGGACTATGGTATCAGGGCGAAGCAAACACGGCAGAAGGGAAGGGACAACTCTATCAGCGCCAGCTCACACTGCTAGTTACCGACTGGCGTAAACGCTGGGGCAGCGAGTTCCCATTCGCGTGGGTGCAATTGCCAAATTTCAAGCGTCCGGGCAACGGCTGGCCGCTCGTGCGCGAGGCGATGCTCAAGACGCTGACGTTGCCGAAAACCGGCATGGCGATCACCATCGATATTGGAGAGGAAACTAACATCCATCCAAAGAACAAGCAGGAGGTCGGGCGGCGGCTCTCGCTCTGGGCGCTGGGCGAGGTCTATGGGAAAAAAGTTCCGAGCATCTCCGGCCCGCTACCGGCAGGTTACGAGGTGAAGGGTGAGAAAATCGTGCTGAAATTTTCGCACACGGACGGCGGGCTCGCCGCGAAGTCTGGCGAACTGCGCGGCTTCATGATCGCGGGTTCAGACAAGCAGTGGAAACCGGCAACCGCGACGATCGCCGGCGACACCGTGATCGTCAGCAACCCTGAGATCGCAAAGCCCGTCGCAGTCCGCTACGCGTGGCAGGACTGGCCGGATTGTAACCTATTCAACGGGGCCGGCCTGCCCGCTTCACCCTTCCGCACGGACGACTGGAACTGAATTCAATTATCTACACGACCGCCCCTCGCATGCCACATCGCACTACTCGAGTCATTTAAATGCAAAGCAACAGCACTCTAACCCATTCCCTACAATACAACCCATCATGAAGCACATCCCTCTCACGCTCCTTTCGCTCGTCACCTTTGGCAATGCCGCCAATGCGCAAGGCGTCAAACCAGAATTGGAGGCGCGCTTTGAAAGCCGAATTCCTGTCAACAACGGCATCCTGAAAACGGAAGAAACGAAAGTCGGGCAAGAAAAGCCTGCGAATGTCGACGTAGCGGCGCAGAAGGTGGCGCCAGTGAAGGCTGAAAAACCGAAGGACGGGAAGAAAGTTGCCGTCGCGTCGAAGGCACCCACGCTCGCCGAGGTGCCAGCCGATTATCGCGATCCATCGCCGTTTGCTTTTCAAAAAAGTGATGTCGTCGCGATCCTCGGCGATGGATTACCGGACCGCTTTCAGCACGACGGGTGGATGGAGACACTGCTCCAAAGCGCGCTGCCGGAGCAGCAACTGCGCTTCCGCAACATGAGTGCGAGCGGTGACCGGCCGGATTCATTCCCGCGCAGCAAGGGCGCCACGGGGATGACCGATTATTTGCAGCATGTGAAGGCCGACGTGGTGCTCGCGTTCTTCGGCTACAACGACTCGTATGACGGCGCGGACAAGGCAGATGCGTATCGCGGAAAACTTGTTGAGTTCGTGAAGAAGACGCGCGGCTCGAAGGCGAACGGCAAAAGCTTCCCGCGCATCGTGCTCTTCAGCCCGATCGCGCACGAGGAGACGCACAATCCCAACGTGCCGGATGGCAAGGCGCACAACGCGCAACTCGAAGCCTACACGAAGGCGACGGAAGCTGCGGCAAAGGAAACGGGCGTCGCATTCGTTGATCTCTTCCATCCGTCGCTCGCGCTCTATCAGGCCAGCAAGACGCCGCTCACGATCAACGGCGTGCATCTCACCGAGGAGGGCGACCGCCAGCTCGGGGAAGTGATCGCGAAGGCGCTGCTCGGCCGGTCTGTTAGTTCGTCGCCGTCGCTGGAACCACTGCGTGCTGCGGTGCGCGACAAGGACTTACATTGGCAGAATCGCTATCGCGCATCGGACGGCAATGACATCTGGGGTGGACGCTCGACGCTCACCTTCACCAACGGCCAGACCAATGCCGAGGTGCTGCAGCACGAATTGTCGATGCTCGACGTGATGACCGCCAATCGCGACCCACGCATCTGGGCGCTCGCGCAGGGTAAGGACTTGAAAATCGACGACAGCAACGTGCCGAAGCCGGTGGTGGTGGAGTCGAACGTCGGTGGCAAGAGCAAGAGCTCGAACGCACAAAAGGAAGGCGTGCTGAAATACACCGCCGGTGAGGAAGCCATCGAGCACATGGCGGTCGCGAAAGGCTTCAAGGTAAATCTTTTTGCCGACGAAGCGAAGTTTCCGCAGCTCATCAATCCCGTGCAGATGCAGGTCGATGCCAAAAGCCGCATCTGGGCCGCAGTGTGGGCGACGTACCCGAAATGGGAGCCAGGCAAGCCAATGAACGACGCGCTGCTCATCTTCCACGATGATAATAGTGACGGTAAGGCGGATCGCGTGACGGAGTTTGCGAAAGTGCAGAACCCGCTCGGCTTCGAGTTTTGGAACGGCGGCGTGATCGTCACCTGCATGTCGGAGCTGATCTATTTGAAAGACACCGACGGCGACGATAAAGCTGACGTGCGCATCGTCATGCTACAAGGTCTCGACACCGCTGACACCCACCACGGCGCGAACAACCTCATCTACGGCCCCGACGGCGCGATCTACTGGCAGAGCGGGGTCTTCATGCAGCACAACTACGAGCACCCATGGGGTCCATCGCTGAATTCCACGTCGGCCGGAATGTATCGCTTCGATCCGCGCCGCTTTACCATCTCGCTGCATGCGCCGAATTCGCCGAACTCGCACGGCATCGCGTTCGATTACTGGGGCAATCAATATGCCACCGACGGCACCAGCGGGCGCGCGTTTCAAGTGCGACCTAACGGCAAGAGTTTCAAGATGACCGAGCTTTTAAAAAAGGAAGTCCGCCCCGTCACCGCGAGCGAGATCGTTTCCAGTGGGAACTTCCCCGAATCCATGCAGGGCGATTTTTTAATCTGCAACGTGATCGGCTTCCTCGGCATCAAAGACTATCATCTCACTCGCAATCCCGATACCGGCGCGGTCTGGGGCGAGCCTGCGGGCGAGGAACTCACCGTCACGGCGGTCAATGCCGACGGCAGCAAATCCGAGGAAAAATCGCGTGGCCTGCTGATGAGCGGCGATAAAAACTTCCGCCCGTCTGACGCCGTCTTCGGAGCCGACGGCGCGCTCTATGTCAGCGACTGGGCCAATGTCATCATCGGTCACATGCAGCATAACGTTCGCGACCCTAACCGCGATCATCAACACGGCCGCATCTATCGCGTGGTGAACACCGAGTGTCCGTTGCAAAAGCCTGTCGCCATTGCCGGCTTGCCGATTCCCGCTCTATTGGAAAACCTGAAGTCCCCTATTGATGGCATCCGCCAGCGCACGCGCGTCGAGCTGAGCGGACGCGATACGAATGACGTCATCGCCGCCACGCAGCAATGGATCAAACAGTTCGACCCAAACAAAAAGGAAGACGCCCACCATCTGCTCGAAGCGCTGTGGCTCTTTCAGCAACACAACGTCCGCAACGTTGAGCTGCTCGGCCAACTCCTGAAGTCACCGGAGCCCTATGCCCGCATTGCCGCGCAGACCGTGCAGCACCTGTGGTTCAACGTCGAAGGCTCGCTCCATGGCGGCGTCATCGCGGAAGAAAAAGAAGCCGCCAAGCAAAAGTCCGGCATTCTCTCCGATACTCCCGATCTAACCACCATCCGCATCGCCACGGTCAAAGAGCGCATGATGTATGACGTCAAGGAACTCACGGTGAAGGCCGGCAAGAAGGTACGTCTTACGTTCGCCAACGACGACTTCATGCCGCACAACATCTTGTTGGTGAACCCCGGGAAGATTGACGACATCGCCACCAAAGCCCTTAACTTGGGGGCCGCAGGCTTCCAAAAGGGCTTCATCCCCGAGAGCACCGACATCCTCTGGCACAGCCAGTTGCTAGACGGCGGCAAGGAAGAAGTCATCGACTTCACTGCGCCAACCACGCCCGGAGACTACCCGTACCTGTGTTCGTTCCCCGGGCATTCGATCATCATGCGTGGGATGATGCATGTGAAATAATGTATGACTTTTCGAATCACAGTCCCTTCATCCAAGTTGAAATCGGCAGTGATGTCGTGACGATCCAAGGGAATGGGCGCAAGCTCGTGCTCGATTTCACCAAGGATTCGATAACGCCTGTTAACAATAGCTCAAAATATACAATGCTCCACTCCATGAAACAATTCTCCGTCGCACTCTTGCTCTTTCTTTTACCGGTTTCACTTTTGGTCGCCCAGTCGCCGCCTCCAGATGCCACGTCATTTCCCAAGCCGCCGTCGATCAAGGGCCTCCAGGTGCAGATGGTCGATGACGCGCTGGCGCTGGGCATCCATCACGCGGGCGTCAACATCAACATCACCGGCCTAGTAGATCTGGAAAAGAAGCCCGAAAATCCAAAACGTGTGGTGGATGGTTACGAGTTCAGCTTTCACGAACCCTATCTCAAAAGCCTCGATGCCCAGATCAAGCCGCTCTCGGACAAAGGCGTCCTCGTGTATCTGATCGTCATCGCCTACCCCTCGAAGAATCCGGCGGTCGATGCGTTGGCCATCCACCCGGATGCCCGCAAGGATTATAAATACTCCGTGGGCGGATTTAATTCGAAGACCCCCGAAGGCCGTGCCTGGCTGAAGGCTGTTAGTTTGGAAATCGCTTCGCGCTGGAGCGGCGCACGTCCCGAGTGCGGACGAGTCTGGGGCTGGATCGTCGGCAACGAGGTGAACTCCCACTGGATCTGGTCGAATATGGGCAACAAGCCGATCAACGAGGCCGTGGCGGAGTATGCACAGGCTTTCCGCATCATTCACAGCGCGGTGCGCACGGCCTCCGCGAATGCGCGACTCTACATTTCCTTCGATCATCATTGGGGCATCGGCATGCACGGGATCAGCGCGCAGGAGGCAACACCGGGGCGCGATTACCTGGATGCTTTCGCCAAGCTCAACGGCGACCTCGATTGGCATGTCGCGTGGCATCCCTATCCCGAGGATCTGGGTAACCCTCGCGCTTGGGCGGACAAGACCGTAACCAGCGATGATTCGACTAACAAGGTCACCTTTAAGAACCTCGAAGTGCTCTGCCGCCATCTGCGCAAGCCCGAACTACTTTTCAAAGGCGAGCCGCGTCGTGTCATCCTATCAGAGCAAGGTTTTCACACGTTACTCAGCCCGGATGGGGAAACCTTGCAAGCCGCCGCCTACGCCTATGCCTGGGAGAAATGCCAAAAGCTGCCACTGATCGATGCATTTATTTACCATCGCCACGTCGATCACTCCCAGGAAGGCGGGCTGCGACTCGGTCTCTGGAGAAATGCTCCGAACTCCATCGCTGATCCACACAGCAAGAAGCAAATCTGGGAACTGTTCCGCAAAGCTGGCACGTCCGAGTGGGATGCCGCCGCCGCACCGTTCCTGCCAGTCACCGGATTGAAATCATGGAACGCGCTCACCGGCGAGTGAAGAAATGAGGTTTTCCGTTCGCTAATTTCATCTGCGGTGGATGAAATGGTCACAAGATTTTTCCATTCCAATTCGCATCGCCAACCTTCGTAATTTCAATTTCCTCACTCATGAAACCCATCCTAAAACTCACCACCGCGCTGCTCCTCGCTCCGCTCGCCCTGCTGCATGCGGCGGATGAAATTACGCAGAAACCCAACATCATCTTTATCCTCTTTGATGACATGGGCTACGGCCAGTCGCCTTGCTTTCGCAGCAGCTCGGAGTTCAAGACGCCCAATCTCGACCGGCTCGCGCAGGAGGGTATGAGATTCACCGATGCTCACACTGCCGCCTCGGTTTGCACCCCGACGCGCTACGGCATTCTAACGGGGCGCTATCCATCCCGCATCGGGCAATACGGAGTGTTAACCACGTTTTCACCTCCCATCATCGAGCGCGAGCGCGTCACCGTTGCCTCCATGCTCAAGCAACAGGGTTATCACACGGCCTGCATTGGCAAGTGGCACCTCGGCATGAAGTGGGACGCGCGGGACACCGACAAAGGTGAAAAGGCTGCGCCCATCGGTGCCGTGGCTTCGGAAGGACCACTCGCCCGCGGCTTCGATGTCTTCGCGGGCTACACCCATGCCCGGAAC
>JBBQDJ010000073.1:0-11182 GCA_038319595.1 Verrucomicrobiales bacterium | reverse complement strand
GATTACAGCCGCAAGGTCGTCCTGCAGGGCCGCACGTCCAGGGATACGAAGGTGGGTGAGATTCTCTCCCGCCCGGCCATCACCGTTCGCAGCAAGGACAGCATTGAGAAATGCATGGAGCTGATGACAAGCAACCGGATCCGCCACCTGCCCGTCGTCGATGACGGGCGGCTCATCGGCTTGGTGAGCATTGGTGATTTGGTCAGCTGGGTGATGCTTTCCCAGCGCCACACCATCAAGCAGCTCCAAGGCTACATTGCGGGCGACTACCCGGGATGATGATGCGCGACCACTCGTCGACGAGACTGAGTATCTTCAGACGTTGAAGCGGAACTCCACCACGTCGCCGTCTTTCACGACGTATTGCTTGCCTTCGATCCGGACTTTCCCGGCGACCTTGGCGGCTGCCATGCTGCCGGCGGCGACCAGATCGTCGTAATGGACGATTTCCGCAGCGATGAAGCCGCGCTCGAAATCCGTGTGGATCACGCCCGCCGCAGCCGGAGCCTTGTCGCCAGCGATGATCGTCCAGGCCCGAGTTTCCTGAACCCCGGTGGTGAGATAGGTGCGCAGGCCGAGAAGGTGGTAAACCCCGCGGATCAGCGCCGAGACGCCGGAGTCCGTCACGCCCATGTCGGCGAGAAATTCATTGGCCTCTTCGACCGGCATGTCGCTGAGTTCCTCCTCGATGCGGGCGGAAATGACGACGGCTTCCGAGCCGCTGTGTTCGGCGGCGAACTTCCGGACGCGGGCGACTTGCGCGTGGGAATCCGGATTCTCAATCGCACCGGCGAGCTCGTCCTCGGCCACGTTGCAGGCGTAGATGGTTTTCTTCGAGGAAAGCAGGAAGAATTCCTTCACGATCGCCTTGTCGTCATCACTGAGTTCAACAGTGAGATCCGGTTTTCCCTGATCGAGGTGCGGCATGATGATGTCGATGAGTTCGACCTCTTTTTTCGCTTCCTTATCGCCGCCCTTGGCTTTCTTTTCACGCGAATAGCGGCGCTTTTCGAGCGAGGCCATGTCGGCGAGGATCAGCTCGGAATTGATGATCTCGATGTCGCGGATGGGATCGACGGTGCCGAGCTCGTGGATGATGTCGTCGTTTTCGAAACAACGGACGACCTGGACGATGGCGTCGGTTTCGCGGATGTTCGCGAGGAACTGGTTGCCGAGGCCAGCACCCTCCGACGCGCCTTTGACCAGTCCGGCGATGTCCACGAACTCGATGGCCGTGGGCACCAGCTTGTGGGAGCCGGAAATCTTCGAAAGCACGGCCAACCGCGGATCCGGGACCATGACGATGCCGACGTTCGGATCGATGGTGCAGAAGGGATAATTCGCCGCCTCCGCCTTGCGGGTACGGGTCACAGCATTGAAGAGTGTCGATTTACCGACATTGGGTAGTCCTACGATTCCGGCCTTGAGCATTGCGGCGGGAGGGTGGGGGAAACGCGGGCGGGAGGACGAGAAAAAAGTTTGGCGAGGGGAGCGGACCTTCCGTTCTGAGGTTCCGCACCCGCGAATTGTTCATCGGTGGAGTGCCGGGCAATGGATCGATGAATCCATCCGACTCGGCAGGGCGTGCGGTGATGATGCCGCCGGCACTGCTCCGCGTGGTGGTGGAGTGATAGCCGAGCACCCATCCGCCAAGAGTATCCATCACCCATAAGGCGATCTTCCAAGTCATCACCAATGACCCCGACGGGAACCCCTTCGTCCTTGGGCCCATCCGCACGGATATGGGCTGAGTGGATCGCCGGCCAGAACGCCTTTTTCCTTCCTTTGCCGACCTCTCCCGCTAGCCTCCGGGCATCCGGAGATGAGGGTTTCTGCCAACTCGGCCATGAATCCTTTACGATTCGCGGAGACAGCAACCCGCAACCCAGTAAAATCACCTCATGAAACAGGGCACACCACACTTTCCGCGAACGATCGCAGCCTCCACCGCCGCGATCGCACTGCTCCTCGGTCCCACCGCATGGGCGGCGAAAAAGGATGCGGCAGCAGCCAGCGGGCCGGCCTACTACACCCCCGCCACCACGCCGCTGTTCAACCCATTTCCAAATGTCACCGACAGGTCGCCGTGGCTGGTGAGAAACCTCGGCCCTGTCGGAATCGGCATCAATTTGATCCGGCCTGATATGACCATGCAGATCAACAATGTGGAGAAAGGCTCCCCCGCCGAAGCCGCCGGCAAGCTGCAGAAAGGCCAGATCATTGAGAGCATCAATGGCAAGACCCTCAAGGAGGTTGATCCGCGCGTCATCCTCGGCGACATCGTCACCGAGGCCGAGGCAAAGGATGGCAAAGTCGTCCTGAAAATCCAGGGAGCCGGTGACGTCACGGTGACCATCCCGGTGATGGGGGCCTACAGCAAGACCTGGCCGTTAGATTGCCCGAAGTCGGATAAGATTGTTAGAAATCTCGCTGACCTCATCGCGAAACAGGACGCGCCCAAGTGGGGCTCCGTCCTTTTCCTCCTCTCCACGGGTGATGAGAAGGATCTCGCGGTGGTGAAACGCTGGATGAAGGACATCAAGACCATCGGCGGGATGAATTGGGAGAAGGGCTACAAGGGGCCGGGGCTTTGCGAGTATTACCTGCGCACCGGCGACCAGAGCGTGCTGCCCGTCATCAAGCAAATGACCGAGGAACTGCGGGTGAACATGTATAACGGCGGTTGGAGTGGTCGCGGTGCACCGGCGGCCTTCACCTATTCCGTCGGCACGGGGCAGGTCCATGCCTCCGGCGTGAACTGCATGAGCTTCCTGCTGATGGCCAAGCTCTGTGGTGTGGAGGTGGATAAATACATGTTCGATGAAACCTTCTCACAGTTCTACCGTTTCGCCGGCCACGGCAACGTCGCTTACGGCACCAACCTGCCCGAGGGTGGCTTCCGCGATAACGGCAAAACCAGCGGCCTGGCCTTCGGGCTCGGGGCTGCGGCGATGATTGCGCCGGAGGGCGAGAAATCGGTCTTTGCCAAGGCGCGCGACAACTCCGCGACGAAAGCTTTTTACGCCACCAACTGGTTCCACGCCGCCCACACCGGTGGCGGCATGGGCGAGATCTGGCACCATGCCGCTGTCAGTCAGATGCGCGAGAAACGCCCCGTTCCCTACCGCTCGTTCCTCGACACCCGGCGCTGGGTCATGGAGCTTTCACGCCGCTTCGATGGCAGCATCGGCATCGCGGGCATGGACGATCGCTACGACCGCTCCGCCACCGAGGATAACATGGACTGGGGCACCTTTTTCGCCCTCACCTACACCTATCCCCGCAAGCAACTCCAGCTCTTCGGCGCACCCCGCAGCAAATGGGCCAAAAGCATGCCTCTCGAGCGCCCTTGGGGCAACGCGGCCGACGACGCCTTCCAATCGAACGAGCCCATCGCCGGCGGCTCTCACACCCTTGAGGATCTGTTGAACGAAACGGTGGAAACGGATGCCTCGGCGGCCGTCATCGCCAAACTTAGCGATCCTAACATGAAGGATGAAACCTTGATCACCTACATCCTCCACCCCGAGTATGACCTGCGCAGCATGGCCATGGATCAAGTGGTCAAGCGCGGCAAGGTGGAGATGGTGGTCCCCCTCCTGAAATCTGACGACCCGCGCCTGCGACAGGCGGGCCTCCTCGCTCTAACGGGCATGTTCAAAGGAAGCGCTTTCCCTGCGGATAAAGTCACGCCGGAAATGTACGATCTAGCAGGTAGGATGATCGACAACCCGGATGAATCGTGGTGGGTCGCGCTCCATGCCATCGACGCCATGGCCCGCGCCAACCCGGACGTGATCGCCAAGCACCGCGACCGCTTGCTCCAGTTCCTCGATTACAAATGCGTCTGGCTGCAAACTGCCGCCGTTTGCACCCTCGCCAAAATCGCGACCAGTCCCGCGCACTACAAGACCGTGCTGCCGGCCATTGTTAAGAAATCGGCCTCCTTCCGCGTGGACTCAGCTTCGGGCCGGAGCTCAAAGGCCATCGCCGAAGCAATGAAAACCGCCAACCCCGAAGTGCAAGCCTTCGCGTCCACGCTGCTGAAGAAAACCTATGGCGACATGCCGAGTGCGCTGATCGAGCCTAACACCGGCGCACTCCTAACCAACGGCGCGAAAGTCGTCCGCACTCGCATCGGGGACATCCTGCGGGAAACGCCGGGCGGTGAAGATTTCGTAAGGCATCTCCCAAGGACAACCCTTGCCTCCCACATCAGCGGCAAGGACTCCGACATGTATGCCTACGACGGCAAATTCACCCCAAACCCGGCCGTCCTCGGCAACTGGGCCTGGGCGGTTTATCCGCAACCTAACAACCCTTCGGAAATCGACGCGCGCATTGCCGCTTTCATGAAGGCCAACAACGGCAAGGGGCCTGACAAAATCGACAAACCCAAGGATACGATTCAGATCCTGGATGCCGGCAAGGTCGCAAAATCGAAATTCTTCGGCGGCTATTTCTGGTCCGGCGACATGCTCATCGGCGTCAACGACGACCAGGCGTTGAAAATGGAGGTCAGGAAAGTCGGTGGCCGTGAATTCCTCATCATCGAACGCGGCGGCTTCAACGCCGTCCCCGACAACGAGGAGGACGCCACCGCCACGGTGCCCAAGGACTGGCACTGCGGCTACCACGTTTACGTGAGGGAGTAATCAGCGTAAATCGGACCTGCATTTTAGATCTTCAGGGCTGCGTGCGACTATGGAGAAGGGGTTTGGAACCCCTTTCACTACCCGGGCCTTTTCCGATGCTTCGTGAAGAAAGGGGTTTAAAACCCCTTCTCCATCGTGTGCCAAAAGCCACAACAATACATCGCGAGCGATCTGATAGGAATCAACGACCTTACAGTCGTTTCTTTCTCAAAGCTCCTGTCTTCGAGAAAAGACAATCAGGTCCCTTTTCCATAGCCGTGTCAGCCCCGCATTCAGGGCTTCCATCTCTGCTTGCCAGCGGTGAGCTTTCCGTATGAAGCATCGGCGTTCTTCCAAGAAATCCCTCCCCAAACCCCGCAGGGAGGGTGCGGCGGATTCTCATGAAATCCCGGAGCCAACCGTTCAGAATCCATCTGCCGCTCCCGGCGCGATGTTTTGGCTGATGGCGGGGTTCTCGGGTTTCGCCTGCCTGAGTTATCAGATCCTCTGGATGCGTCAGGCCAGTTTCCTGCTCGGTAATACCTCACATGCCGCGGCTCTAACACTCGCGGTATTTTTCGGCGGCCTGACTCTGGGTGGTTGGTATTGGGGCGGGCGTTGCCGGAGTCATTCGACCCCGCTGCGCACCTACGCGTGGCTGGAAATTGGGATCGCGATGGCAGGCATCGCTGTCCTCATTGCACCAATGATCGTGCCCCACGCCTACCGGGCGCTTGGCAACGGTGCGGCGCTCACGGCCTTCAAAGGTGCATGGACTTTGTTGATGGTCTTCCCCGCGGCGTTTTTCATGGGCGGGACGCTGCCCATGCTGGGGCAAGCCGCCATCCGCAGGAGGGATTCTTTCGGTGCCACCACAGCGCGGATGTATGCGGTGAATACGCTGGGTGCGGCTTGTGGCGCGTTCGCCACCGCCTTCGTAATGATTTGGTTTCTGGGTCTCCGCAATACTTGTGCGACTGCCATGGCGGTCTCTGTCGTCGCGGCCCTTCTGGCATTTCGACTCTCGCGACAAGTCCGTTTCCTGGGCGCAGCGGAGGATGCCCTTACGGAGATTCGACCTGAGAAATCTAGACAAGTCGCCACAGAGCCGGTCATGCCGCGACCGCTCATCGCCGCTCTCGCCTTCGTATCTGGGTTTAATCTGTTAGCCCTCGAAGTGGTTTGGACACGGATGCTGGCTCAAGTTCATGAGAACTCTGTTTACAGTTTTGCGACGGTTCTAATCATTGTGCTGGTCTGTCTTTCCCTGGGTGCTTGGCTCGCCTCGCTGCTGGCCCGCAGCAAGATGCCCGCGCCACAGGTTCTGTTATGGTTGTTCGCACTTGGTGGCGCCGCGCTTGCCTTGACTCCGCTGATTTCGATGTTCCTCACCCGGGACATGCAGATGCTGAAGACCGATTTCACGTTTGCTGACTACGTGATCCGCCTCTTCGTTACTGGATTCGCGGCCATCGCCCCGGCCTGTCTGCCGCTTGGAGCGGTGTTTCCCTTCCTCATGAAGAGCGAGGAGAAATTCACCACCCACGCTGGGAAAAGCATCGGCGTTCTCTCCGCCATCAACACGGTTGGTGCCATCCTCGGTTCGCTGGCCGCTGGTTTCCTACTCCTCGAATGGCTGGGCATCTGGCATTCCGTCCAAATGATCTCAGCAATCTATCTCGTCGTCGCCATTCTAACGCCTGCCAGCAAAAGTGTCGGCACCCATTCGGCTAGAATTGCGTCGGGCATCATGCTCGTGCTCCTGCTCACCCTGCTGAATCCTTCGCGGCTTCCCGAACCCTCGGACACAGATCCTGGTGGCGAAGTCTTGGAGAAATGGGAAGGCAGCGACTGCACCGTCACTGTCGTTAGGAGTTCGCGGAACGACGTCAGTATCCGGATTAACTCGAACTACAGCCTCGGTTCCTGGGAAGCCTACGGTTCGCAGATGTTCCAGGCGCGGATCCCACTGCTCGCTTGGCCGGCGAGTGACAGTGTTTTTTTCCTTGGGATGGGAACCGGCATCACCGCTGGAGAAGCGCTGGACCGCAACGATTTCCCGAAAGTGGAAAGGGTCGTGGCTTGCGAGCTTTCACCCAGCGTCGTCGAGGCATCCAAACGATTCTTCACGGTTGGGCCCGACGGCCGCGATCTCACCAACGGTCTCCACTCTGATCCTCGCGCCGAGATCGTCATCGCCGATGGTCGCAACCACCTCCTCGCCAACCGCGAACGTTACTCGATGATCAACGCGGACCTCTTTCTCCCCTACCGCCGGGGCACCGGAAGCCTCTACAGCCGCGAACATTTTCAGATCGCCCGTGAGCGTCTCAAACCGGGCGGCGTCTTCGTCCAGTGGCTACCGCTCTATCAGATTTCCGAACGGGAATTCGGCATCATCGCTCACACGATGACTTCCGTATTTCCACAAGTCAGTCTGTGGCGCGGCAACTTCCAAGCGGGCGCGGAAATCGCAGCCCTAGTTGGCCACGTGGATCTCACCCCGTTGCCCGCCTCCACCCTTGATGCCACACGCGAAAAGCAGCTCGCCGTAGAAGGTGCCACTCACCTCAACATGCAGGAGCTAATGCTGCCTATCAACGCCGAGACCATCCTGCTTTTCTACGGCGGAAATGTCACCCGCGCTGCCGATCTGTTCGCCAACTACCCGCTCAACACCGATGATAGACCTGTCATCGAATTCGGCACCCCGCGCTCCTTGCACCAACCTGCCGGTGCGGACCGCCCGCAGTTCCTCGAAACCCGCTTCGCCGACCTCGTGGACAAGCTCCAAGCCCGCACCCCACCCGACCAAGATCCATTGTTAGTTTCTCGCAGCCCCGCCAGCCGCAAGCTGCCGCTTGCCGGATCCGCCTTCCATCGTGGATGGATTGCCCGGGTCCATGATGATGAGACAAATTGGAAGAACGAGTGGGAAAATTTCCTCAATAATTGGTTAGAGTTAGGGTCTCGCGCGGATGGCCCATGAGCGAATCGGGTTTTCTATTAAATTCCGCCGCCGGCTTTGGGCTGTTGGGAGTCTCATGACTAAAGGCCCGTCTCCATGCAAGGTTTGGATGCCTTCAAGCGTATTGGATCTCTCCATGAAAGTCCTGTGTCTATGGTTGCTCGCCGCTGCATTTGGAGCGTCCATCGCCGTCGCCGCCCCATCGGCCGTGGAGCAGCGGGCACTTGATGCGATGTATGCCAAGATCGAGACCGCCGATGCTAGGTTGGATGCCCGTTCGGTCATGAAATACATCCTTGAGGCGGCGGTCGTCGGGGACGCTGACGGGAGGTTGGCGAAAGCAATCCAAACGCTCCGGGAACAGCAGGAACTTCGGTCAGACAACGTGAACTTCGGCAACTTCCGCTGGTATCGCGGGCAACCCGAGGTCAAGGATCGCAACGCTGTCCAGTTTGTGAGTCAGAATGCGATGACCCTCGCGTTCGGCCATCCCGGCCTGCTCAGCGCCGCCAACGAGTCGAGCTTCCGGACTCTGATGAAGGATGTCGCCCAGGGAGTGTTGAAGCAGAAAGTGAATCCCGACTATTCCAACATCTATCTGATGAAGGCAACCAATCTCGTTTTGCTCGGCCAATATCTTCAGCAGCCTGAACTTTCCCTGCAAGGTCGCGCGAATCTCCGCGAGTGGTTCCACTATGCCAAGCTCAATGGTATCACCGAATACAACAGCACCACCTACACCGGTGTGGACATGGATTGCGCCATCGCGCTGGTGCGGCTGTCAAAAGAGCCACGCGATCAGGAGTCCGGTCGCGCCATCCTCCAGATGCTTTGGACCGAAGTGGCGGCGAACTGGTTCGCGCCCGCCAACCGCCTCGGTGGATCGCACAGCCGCGATTATAACTACTTGTTAGGAATCGGCTCGCTCGACATTCAACTCGCCGCCAATGGCTGGCTCCCCGCTGGCAAGCCAGAACCACTCGCCGCAGAAGCCGCCTCGAGGATTTGGCTGGCGTCCAAACAGTGGACCGATCCTCTGCGAGCCATCGTCCCGCGAGAAGTCATCCAGCGCTGGGGCATGGGATTCGGGCAAACCGCGACCCACTGGATGACCCAAAGTTATTCCATCGGGACTTGCGGCCGAAGCAAGGCCTATGACGACAAAGTCTTTGCCATGCAGTTTCCCGGGGATCGACGCACGCCGATGGTCTATTACGTCATGGATCCTCGCAACGACCCATACGGTATTTCCAAGGAGCCCGACAGTAACGGCCACAGCAAGGCCCTCCATCTGCGGCCGAACCTTGTGAGCGTTCAAAAGCGCGATCGAGTGCTGTTTCTCGCCGCGGATGACACCGAAAGACCCAAGCATCTCCGTCCGATGCCCGAGTTGCGCGGACTTTGGTCGCACTGGGTTTTTCCTGCCGACGCGACGGTCCACTACGCGGATGGAACGCCCGTCCCACCCGGACCGCTCGCACCGGACAAGGCGCTCTTCATCTCGAAAGGCGGCGTGGTGTTAGGACTGCGCATTCACGAAGCCCGCAAGGAATGGCGCAGCAGCGAACGACTCACCGTGAATCTTGTTAGGGATGGTGACACCGTCAAAGCGGCGCGGCTCACGGTGGAACATGGCACTGGTGCCCATCCAGGACAAGGTCTGGTGGCGTTCTCTGCCGAGACAGCGCTTGCAGCCGATGACGCCGCGTTGAAAAAGTTTGCAGCAAAGTTCTCGGCCTACTCCGAGCGTTTCATGATTGATGACAAGGGTGCTGCTGAAATCCGATTCGGGGATCCGGAGAACTTGCAAGCCGTTGCCCTCGATCTTGAGCGAGGCACGGCCACCAAGCGCGGAGGCGGCTCCGATTTCCCGTTGGAGAACGTGCTGACCGTGAATGGCCGGGAGCTCTGGCTACCGATCATCGACCAAGCGCTGCGTGACGGGCTTCGGTAAATACCAGATCAATGGAAAGAACCAATCGGCAGCAGTTAATGCACAGCGATAGAGTCATCTGCAAGGGTGACGGAAAGTTGATCGGATCTGCTTAGATCAGCCAAATCACGCAATCGCGCGTGAAGAAATCGCACGTTTCGTGTGCTCCACGGTTTCGGCGGCTTCCTCGTCCATCGAGGACAGGATGCCAGCAAGATCCGTTGCGATTTCTTTGCGCATGTGGGACACGAAATCCACGCCTTTTGGAGTGATGCGCACCATGATCTTCCGTCGGTCTTCTGAGGCATGAACGCGTTCCACGTAGCCCAACTTTTCGATTCGATCGACCAGGCCGGTTGCTGCTGCGGTCGAGTGGCCCATCTTGGTCGCGATGTCCGTCATGGTTAGATACTCTTCGCTGGTCAGATAGGTGAGCAGGAAGAATTGCGGATACGACAGGCTACCGCGATTCAACTCTTTCGAGAGGTTGAGGATGCAGCCGCGCTGGGTGAACAGGACGAAGTCTGCGAGACGACCGGCATCGGCCTTGACCGAAGCACTCGGGGTGCTTGATAAGCTCATTTTCATGGGGGGATGTTTGGGGGGAGAACCCTCCGCGGGGTGTGGAGGGGAAAGCAAATTGCTTGCTGACGGTCAGACCTTGGCAGAATTCCGGACCCAGCGATATTACGCAATCGCGTGACATTGCGGATTGCTGCCAGAATGGAAATGAGACCGTGAAAAGTGACCGCAACCCGTCCCGGGGATATTGCGCGGTGCGATTTTCTAACGAACCCTGCCGATGCCGAACTGATCGCCATTGCGGACCGGTTCGCCGTGAGCGAAGTCGATCTCAAGCAGTTTCTCACTGGCCACATGGCGTCCTTCCTCGTCCTCAAGAGTGGCGACGATCTTGTGCGAGGCGACGTCGATCACCTCGCCGCTGGAAGGGTAGGCGAAACGACCATCGATGCTGAACGTGACCCAGCCCGGATCATCGCGGAGGGCGATGCTGCCGAGGAATTTCGGCGGCATCATGCTGGCGTCGAAATAGTGCACCCGCTGATTGTGGGCGTCGCAAACCCAGATTTCCTTTTCGTTAGGCGTAAGTCCGACGCCGTGGCTCGGACAACCGTGGCGTTTCACCAGACCCATGGAAAAATCGGGCACCGTCACGCGATGGAGCATCTTTCCGGTCGTGATGTCGCCGATCTCGAATCCTAACAAGAAGTTGACATTGACGAAACAAAGTGTGCCCTTGCCGTTCACAGTGAAGGGGCGGATCGCGGAACTGAACGGTCCGACCTCGCGGATGATCTCCTGAGTTTTCGTGTCCACGACGCGCAAGAGGGGCGAGCGCAATCCGGCGAGGTAGGCACGGTCGCCGCCCACGTCGATGACCGTGTTGTGGGAGCCGGTGGCCGGTGTGGCGAGTTGTTTGATGATTTCTCCCGTTGCGGCATTGACGATATACCAAAAGTCCTTCTCGAAGCCCGGCAGATAGATTTCCTTGCCGTCGGGAGTGATGGACATGCGATCGCAGCCGCCCTCAAACGGCTTTTCCCAGAGCACTTTTTCGGTGATCAGGTCGATGCAGGACAAGCTGTGCGTGGTGCTCACAAAGAGACGCTTCGTCGCGGCGTGGGC
>JBBQDJ010000072.1:0-11193 GCA_038319595.1 Verrucomicrobiales bacterium | reverse complement strand
GGTTCCGCCCCCAGCCAACGTGAGAGTGCCTGCATTGATATTGGTCGCGCCAGTGTAGGTATTGGCGGTGCTGATGGTCACATTGCCTGTGCCGTTTTTGGTCACACTTCCGGTGGAAATGCCGAAGCTTCCACTGCTGCTCAAGTTGTAAGCTTTGGAGCTGTTATTGAAAATGGTGGAGAAGGGAGCGACGTTCGCGAAATCGATATCCACGCTAATCGGTCCTCCGCCGCTGGCATTGTCATCAAAAAGCACATTATCCGCAGCAAGGAATAGGGTATCAGTCCCAGCGGTGATAAGCTTCCAATTATTGGCCGAGGTGAGGTTCCATTTTCCGTCGCCAGCGCCAGTCCAATAGGGACTATCGCCGCTAACGGACATGGCGATCACACTGGCAATGTCGATCAGACTGGTGATTTGTCGGGCAGCCAAATTCGGGACAGTCCCGAGAGTAAATTGCGCAGAGCCAGCTCCTCCGACGCTTCCGCCGTAGCTGATGAGACCGTAGGTCAAGCCATTGGTCCAACTCGCGGCGGAGGGCGTGATGGTCACGCTGCCAGCGGCATCGGTTGCAAGGCTGGTGGTGACGATCGGAGCCGCAGTGGAGGCGTTGAACGTATTGACCGTAGCAGTGCCATTGAACGTCAGCGCGCCAATGGTCAGTGCTGCTCCTGCCACGCCGTTGTTGTTGGAAATGATGCCGCCCGTGGCATGGCCAACGTTAACGGTATTAACCGTGCCACTGCCGGTGAGCGTGCCCTGAGTGAGGGTCACCGCTGGAGAAACCGCACTGCTACTGGTTTGCAGAAATTTCGCGCCACTACCGTTGATGGCGATGCCGCTGCTAGTATTCACGTCTCCTGTTCCGGCAAGAGTGAGAGTGCCACCCGTCACGGCGGTCGCGCCAGTGTAGGCGTTGGAACCGGAAAGAGTCCAGTTGCCTGCTCCGGTTTTGACGACAGAGAGAACGCCGGCACCCGTGGCCGATGAGTCTTGCAGAATGCCACCTAGCGTGTTGGCGCCAGTGTTGGTGCCGGTGAGCGTCAAGGTGCGAGCGGCCGCAAAGCCGAAGTTGGCGCTACCTGAGATCGAAGTGACATTGGCTGATAGAGTGATCGTCGTGGTGGTGGCGGTGCTGGAGAACGAAGCGATCTTGGTGCCAGCCGTGATCCCTGGGCCAGAGACCGTCATGCCGACGGCGAGGCCAGTATAGCTGGCAGCTAGATTCATGGTCGTGTTGGCCCCGGTCGCGGTGAATGGGACCCCGGTGATATCCGGCGAAATGATATTCCCGGTCGGCGCACCTAGGACCAGTGCACCCGTGCCGGAGGCATCCAGCGAACTTGAAGCAGATAGGGCGAAGTTGCGATTGATCGTGGCTGCGCCGCCACCTGCTGCGGCAACGGGGGCATACTGGAACGTGCCACCGTTAAGGGTAATGCCGTAGGTTCCCTGGCCAATCGAGCTGGCCGTTCCACTGTTGGTGAGGCTATTTGCGATGACGATTCCCGCATTGATGATGACATTGCCGGTAAAGGTGCTTGCGCCGGTGAGAGCAAGAGTGCCGGTACCGGTCTTGTTTAGCCCGGCGAGGACTCCGGTATTTTCCGAGACCACGCCGCTGAGTTGTCCATCAATCCCTCCCGCAGTGATGCCGCGATTCACCGTCAACTGTCGGGTGACTGTGGTGAGAGTCAGGGGATTCACAAAGGTCACCTTGTTGGTGGAGTCGGCAGCTCCAAGCACGATCGGCTTGCCATTGAAGAACGATTGTGCGGTGGCTGCGCTGTTGTTGATAATAACTTGGCGATCTGCACCGTAAGCCGCCCAGCCTGCGCCGTTGTTCGATGGGGCGGAAAATGCCCCAACCGTGCCAGCCGTAGCGTTGTAGTTGCGAAGGAAGTTGCCGTTGGCAAGGCCAAGGATGCCACCATTGAAGGTCAGACCGCCGATGCCGCCAGTAGCTGCGATGCCACCGGGAAGGGCATTCGCACTACCGAGGGAGAGCACGCCCGCGCTAATCAATGTTGTGCCTGTGTAGGTATTTGCGCCTCCTAGAGTCAGCCGGCCGGCTCCTGCCTTGGTAAAGCTGGTAGCGCCACCGGCCAGAATGTTATTGATGGTATCTGCAGCATTGTTGACGGTCACAGTCTCGGCAGCGGCCATCGTCATCGTGCCGCCGGAGAGAAGAATCGCACCGGATTGCGAGCCAAAAGTCAGGTTGCCCAACGTAACCCCCGCCGCTGCCACCGTGACCGTGCCGGCCGCAACTCCATAGGTAGCCGTGGCGGTGCCGAAATTGAAGCTATCCGTGCTTGCGGTAACTTGAGTATTCGTTCCTGCGATAATACCGGTGGCGCTCGTAGTCCAATTGAAACCGGACGTGCTATTTTGTGTCCATGTCCCGCCAGCCGTTCCAAAACCATCGGTTGCGACAGGCGATGTGCCATCCCAGTAGAAAATTGCAGCCTTGGCCGGAGTGGCGGTGAACACGATCGCAGCCAGCGAGAGCGCGACGAGGGAAGCGTGGGATTGAAGGCGGAGGAAGGGATTGCGTGTGGTTTTCATTTTAGGAATTCGTTTAGCGTTGATTTTAAGGGAGCAAGATGGGACAGGCGTGGTTTGATCGATCCGAATTGAGGCGACAGCTCAACTTCGTCAGTCGCTGGAGCAAACCAACAAGGGGGACATCATGGTGACGACTGATAAGACGACTACCTCTTCCCAAGGGTTCTCCAAGAAAAATCTGCGTTGCCAACCATGGCTTTTTGGAGGTAGGAATTCGCCATGGCATCTTGGCAACTGAAGTCAGCTTCCGAGCAGGTGGCGGACTATCTGCGAAGGGAACTGCTTGAGGAGCAATCGAGTGGGCCGATGCCCGGAGTGCACCGGATCGCCGCGAGACTCGGCGTCCACCGCAAGACCGCTGAAGCGGCCCTCCGCCAGCTTGAGCGAGAAGGCGTGTTGCGACCTCAGGGGGCCGGCAAGCGGCGCGAGATCCTGCCGCAGGATGGTTCGTCCACCCAATCGCTTCGAGTGGCCTTGCTGGCTGGAAATTCCGAGTTCAGGAAGCAGGACTTCATGATCGAACTCAGACACCAACTGAGGGAAGCCGGGCATGTCGTCTTTCACCCGCTGCTGCATAAGCCGACTCTGCAAATGGATGTGGAACATATCTCGCGGGTGGTGGAGCGCAACGAGGCGGACGCATGGGTGGTGACCGCAGGTTCGCGCGAGGTGTTAGAGTGGTTTTCAGCGCGGGCGACGCCAGCCTTTGCGTTGTTTGGCCGGATGCGCAAGGTGAGGATCGCAGGGGCGGGACCTGATAAGACTGCGGCCTATTCCGAGGTCACGAGAAAACTCGCCAAGCTTGGCCACCGACGCATCGTTCTGCTGGTGCGCACGCGGCGGCGCTTGCCGCAGCCCGGGGCAATCGAACAAGCGTTCCTTGACGAATTGCTGGCGCAGGGGCTGCCGGCCGGCGACTACAACCTTCCTCACTGGGCGGAATCCGTCGATGGTTTCCATGCCTGCCTCGATTCATTGTTTCGGACCTCGCCCCCGAGTGCGCTCATCGTCGATGAAGTGGCGCTGTTCTTCGCGACCCAGCAATTTCTGGCCCAGAGGCGGCTGAGGGTCCCCGAGGAAGTTTCGCTGGTGTGCACGGATTCGGACCCGTCGTTCGCTTGGTTCCGGCCACAAATCACCCACATTCGGTGGGATAAAGGTCCGGTGGTGAGACGGATCGTTCGTTGGGTCTCAAACGTCAGCCAAGGCAAAGCGGATCTGCGCCAACTTCGCGTCCCGGCAGAACTCATCGCAGGTGGAACGATCGGCCCGGGTCCATCTGGATGAGCGGGAAGCCTTGGTCGGAAACCGTCGCTTTGGTCGGATGAGCCTGCTGTCAAACCGTCAGCCCGCGCCGGGTTCGGGGCTAGAAAAGGAAATTGAACCACAGATGCAGCCGACTGCACGCAGTCCAAGGCGTTTCGCGCATCTCGTTGGCGCCGTTCCTGATTTGTAACCGCCAGGAATCCACGAACCGTCAGCACGATCCGATCTGCAACACGCTCACCGCGCTTTGAAATCCCCTTTGCGGGAACTCACTTGGTGGCGTTCACCGAGTGGCCGCAGCAGCTTCCATCCGGTTTGAAATTTTCCGGAAGGCACTTGCAGGATGGCTTCATCGTCATCGGGTCGAGTGGAGTAACGGTGCGGCAGGAGCTCGCGAAAAAAGCAAGGGCAAGGACAGGAAGCAGCAGGAGTGTTTTCATGGGATCAATCGGGTGTGATTGACGTTTAGCAAAGCTAAATGAAAAACTCCAGCATTCTCTTCGGCGCGAAGATCAACCCAGGGGCTGCATATTCGGCACCGAAGGCCCGGTCGCTTGGGCAAAGTGGGTTTTCGCCCGTGCCATGAAGGTGCCGAGGCAAATGTCGGCAATCGGCAGCACCACGTTGAAATTTTTGTGCATGTAACGGTGATGCAGGAGGTGGTGGCCGTTGAGGCGCCGGAACCACCAAGGTTTTTCCACCCGGCGAGCCTTCGGCAAATGCATGCACCAGTGGATGTATTCGTAAAAACAATAATACCAAGTGAATGCGGCAGCACCGCCGATCACGAACGCCCACTGGCCGGTCAGCCACGAAAGCGCTGCAAACGGGATCGCGCCGAGAAGAATCAGCACGGGGCCGTTCCACCAGGCCATCGGGATGGTTTCCTTGTCCTTCTCATCGTGCAGGTGGTAGGTCTTGTCGGCCTTGAAGGTTCCGTGATGGACGATCGCGTGGGCTTGAAAGGCGTATCGGAATTTTCCGACCGGCCGGTGCATCACGTATTTATGAAGGGTCCATTCGAAAAAGGAGGCGAATACGAGGCCGACGACAAGGCCCGTGAGGCACCAGAGGATGAAGAATGTCATGAATGAATTGGGGAAACTTTCCGTGCGGCGAAACGGCTATAGGGGACCTCTGCCGCTTGCAAGCGCGATTAATTCAGCGACCACCCGTGCCGCGTGTTTCTTGCAGGTCGCGGCCTGCGGGGTTACAGCCTTCACAAGCCATGATGCCAGTGATTCGTGAATCCAACTACCGCGCGCCATTCTGGCTTCCCGGTGGTCACTTGCAGACCATTTTCCCCGCTCTCTTCCGGCGGGTGAGGCGGATCACGCAGCGGGGTGAACGGCTCGAACTGCCGGACGGCGATTTCATCGATCTGGAATGGGCCGGGCAGGGGAGTCGGCGGCTTGCGATCCTTTCCCACGGTCTCGAAGCGGATTTAAATACCGGCTACATCCAGGGCATGGCCGCCGCGCTGGTCCGTCACGGTTGGGACGTGCTGGCATGGAATTTCCGCGGCTGTGGCGGCGAACCCAACCGGCTGCTGCGGATGTATCACAGCGGCGCGACGGAAGATCTCCATGCGGTGGTCGGCCATGCCCTCAAGAACCATCCGGCAGAATCCATCGACCTCATCGGCTTCAGTCTCGGCGGAAATCTCACCCTCAAATACCTCGGCGAGAATCCCATGGAGCTGCCCAAAAAAGTCCGGCGCGCGGTCGCCTTTTCCACTCCCTGCGACCTTGCCTGCTCGTCGCGCCAACTCTCGACCGCCTCGAACCGGATCTACATGGAGCGCTTCCTCGTCGCGATGCGCTCCAAAATCCGAGCCAAGAAACTCATGTTTCCGGATCAGCTCGATCTAACCGGCTTGGCGCGGATTCGCACCTTCCAGGAATTCGACGATCGCTACACCGCGCCGATCCATGGCTTCAAGGATGCCGAGGACTACTGGCAGCGGAATAGCAGTCGGCAGTTCCTCCCGTCCATTCAACTGCCGACCCTGTTGGTAAATGCGCTGAATGACCCTTTTCTCGGACCTGGCTGCTATCCTTATGAGGAGGCCGCATCGAACGCTTGCTTTCATTTCGAAGCACCTGCCACAGGCGGACACGTAGGCTTCACCGCTTTTGGAAAAAACGGTGAGTACTGGTCGGAGAGCCGGGCGATGGAGTTTCTCCAGGCGGGCGGGTGATCATCACTTGGCCATGGGCGTGGCAGCGACTTTTGATAGGTATTTGGCGGGTTCTTTCTCGAACTTCGGCACACAGCTCTTGCAGCAGAATTTCAGGGTCTGGCCTTGATAGACGTATTCGAAAGGTGCGCCCATTTCACCCAGGGGTTCACCGGAGACGATGCATTTCTCTACCGGGGCGGCGGTTTGGACGGCTTCGGTTTTAGCGGGTTTGCAGGAGATAAGGAACAGGGAGGCGATGGCGGCGGTGATGATGGTAGTTTTCATGTTGTGTATTTTGAAGCGATTAGAAACGGAAGGAAAACCCTGCGCCCCAACCAAAGTCACTGTGCCATTGACCGATCAGGGAGAAGCGCTTGTCGAGGATGTATTCAAGGCCAGCCGAAGCCTCCCATTTGCTTCCAGTGTCATAATCCGCCGCGCCAAAGATGCCCAGCCGTGAGCTGAGAGAGATATTCTGCGAAATTCCTACTCGAAAATCTCCCTCGCTATCCACCCATGCCTGCGACCGGATGAGAAAGGGCAAAATGTAACTCACCCCGAAAATTCCGCGGTTCCCGGCCTCGTCATTCGTAAACTCCGCGCCAGCGAAAACATTGGTGAAGCTGTCCAGATAGCGAGTGTAAGTTAGATCCACTTCGTAGTCGGTCTTATCGACTTTTCCCCAACCGACTTGCCACAACGCGGTGATGGCATTCCGGTTGTTTTCGAACGCGACAAACCCCTCGGTCATATTCGACAAGGCATCGACCTCGCCAAAGAAAAACACCGGATCGTGCATGGAACTCATTCCGATGCTGCGGTGGTCGGGGCCGACCATGAGGTAGGGATTGGCCGGGCCGTCCTCGTAGTGGACCACCCGCGCCATGCCGACTGCCAAGTGATACATCATGTGGCAATGCATCATCCAGTCGCCCGGCTCATCGGCGGCGAACTCGATGGTCCGGCTGGTCATCGGCGGGACGTCCACCGTGTGTTTGAGCGGAGAAAGATTTCCGGCCTTGGTCAGCACGCGGAAGAAGTGGCCGTGCAAGTGCATGGGGTGGTGCATCATCGTCTCATTGATGAAGTGAAATTGTATTCGCTCGCCGCGGCGGATGTTGACGAGGTCGGCCTCGGTGAAGGTCTTACCGTTCAACGTCCACACATAGCGGATCATATCCCCTTGAAGTCGGAAGGTGTATTCCCGCAAAGGACGGCCTCCTGATAGAGCGGTGGAATGGAGCGCACGAAGATTTTCATAAGGATTACCCGGCCGTCCTTCTTCTGTCATGTCCATGTTCATGGCCGAGCCACCGCTGCCTGCCGTCTTACCGGACATCTTGAAGTGATCCATGCCTTCCTTTTTCTCGGTGGGTGCTTTCGGCTGAGGCTCCTCTGACTTCATACTAGGCATCTTGGAATGATCCATGGCGGACATGTCCATCGCGGCGGCATCCGCTGCCATGGGCATTTTCATCGTGCTGTGGTCCATACCTTCCATCGAACCGCCGTCCATGTCCATGCCGCCCATGTCCATGCTCTGATAGACATTGGGACGCGGCACGTCCGGCGCGGGTATCCTTTCTCCGCTGCCGATGAAGAGACTGCTTTTGCCGGTGCCGTCTTGGGCGGTGGCGCGTAACTCATAGGCTCCCCCGGCCGGAACTTTGACTAACAAATCATAGGTTTCCGCGATGGCCATAAGGAAGCGCCCTTGTCTGAGAGGCCGGACATCTTGCCCGTCTGCGGCGATGATTTCTACCGGTCCGCCGGCGAATTCGATGAAATAGTAAGTCATGGCGGAGGCATTGATCAGACGCACGCGGACCCTGTCTCCCGGCTTGGCGGAAATGGATGATTCCGGTTTGCCATTGATGAGAAATCGGTCGTAAGCGATGTCGGATAGATCCATCGCCGGCATCCGCATCATGGTGCGTTTGAAATAGGCCCCCAGCGCTTCATGCTGGATCGCGCCGAGCACATTCTGGCCGGTGCCTTTCTTCAGTTGCTGCCATTCCCGCCCGGCGCGGAGCTGGGTGAGCACGTCGAAGGGCTTTTCGTCGGTCCAGTCGGATAGCACGGCGACCACATCCTTGTTGGCTCCGATCCGTTCGCCGCCTCTCGGCGTGATGACGATGCTGCCATAAACGCCGAGCTGTTCTTGGAGTCCGCTGTGGGAGTGATACCAATACGTCCCCGCCTGCCGGATCGGAAACCGGTAGGTCCTTGTTTCACCCTCCTTGATGGATGGCATGTTCACGTGCGGCACGCCGTCCTGGTCGTTAGGCACCAGCAAGCCGTGCCAGTGAATCGAAGTATCCTCGCCGAGATGGTTGCGCACATGGATCACGGCAGTGTCGCCTTCGGAGAATCGCAGGGTAGGCCCGGGAATCCCGCCGTTGATCGTCATCGCTTGGACCGCCTTTCCTGTGATGTTGATCTGCTGTTCAGAAATCGCGAGTTGATAGTCAACCTCCTTGGCTTGAGTTAAGGAACAGAAGGTCAGGGAACAAACGAAAATGAGGATAAGACGATTCATGGCGGTGCAATTCTGAGCGAAAAATTGGGGAGACGAAACAAATAGCCCCGCCTCCCCGGTTTCAGTTAGAGATTCAATTTTTCTTCATGGCAGCGTGCTCCTCGGCACTCATGCCAGGCATGGAGCTTGAGGAGCCCGATCTCGACCCGCAGGAGGAGAACAGAGCTGCGGCGGTGGCGGCGAGGATTGCGAGTAATGTTAGTTTCATGGTGGTTGTTGGTTTCGTTGTTGATTTATGTTAGGTAAAAATTTGTGGATCAAGCGTCGATCGAATTCGAGCAAGATGACACCCGGCTAGCAGAACTGGAAATGCGGCATGGCTTGACCGAACTCCGTGTTGCCTCCGCCGGGTATCTTGCTCGGCGGGTGATCACTTCACCAATTTTCCACAGTGGGGCATTTTGGAACCCATGTAAGGATTTTGGACTTCGTCGCCGGACTTCTGGAGCCAGTTCGCCCCCTTGTCGCCTAATGCCATCGGGCAATTCATTTCGTGCATCATCTTCTTCTCCTTCGCCATCGGAATGGCGACATCGCTGCACTCCTTGAAGTGGGTCCGGGCTTCCTCAAGAGTTTTACTGTCGGCGATGGCTTGGCAATGCTTGGCCATTGGACTGTCCTTGTCATGTTTCACCATGCCTTCAGCGGCCTTTTTGGCGCCAGCGAGGTCGTCCTTGTAGAGGGCTGTGGCTACTGCGGAATAACCTTCCAGCATGGGGTCGGCATGGGCTTCCTTGCCAGTTGTTTCATGTTTTGGTTCTTCGGCGTTAAGGACCGGGGAGGCCAAGGCGAAGCCAAACAGGCCAAGTGTAAGTGCGTGTTTTATTTTCATGGGATTGGATTGGGTTAGGTGGTGGTTTGGTCCGCTCAATATGAATCGCGGAATGATAGGGTAATCCCGATTTCGGAGTTCGGCCATCGATAATTTTAAAAACCCTCGGCTTGCCTCGCTAGTGGAGATCAATGGCCTCGGTCATCATTTCCAAGCGAATCATGGAGTGTGCCATTCTTGAACTCACGCCCGCGGAGCCAAAGGAAGATCACGGGGGTGACGATGAGGATGTGAAGCAGGCTGGAAATCATACCCCCGATGACAGGGGTCGCGAGCGGTTTCATGATTTCCGCGCCTTGGCGGTGGCTCCACATGATGGGTAGGAGGCTGCAAACAATGGTGGCGACTGTCATGACTTTTGGACGAAGCCGCAGGCGGGCCCCGTCTTTCACGGCTTGGACGAGGTCGTCGTAGGTGAAGGCTGCGCCTTTTTCGCGCAGTCGATCGCGGACCGTTTCCTCCAGATAGACGACCATCACCACGCCGGTTTGCACCGCGGTGCCGAAGAGCGCGATATAGCCGACCCATACGGCACCATTGAAATTGTAGCCTAGCAGTTTTTGTAGCAGCACGCCGCCGCTGAGGGCGAAGGGTACGGCGAGCATGACGTGCGCCGCTTCCAAAGCACTGTGATAGACGAAGTAAAGCAGAACAAAAATCACCATGAGAACGAGCGGAAATACAAGCTGCATGGTCTTGACGAACCGGCGTTGGTTCTCGAACTCGCCGGTCATTTTGTAGGTCATGCCCTCCATGTCAAAGCCCTTGAGCTTTTGCTCCACCTCCTCGACGAATCCGCCGAGGTCACGGTCGAGGACGTTCGCCTGGACATAGGAGCGCAGCAGGCCGTTTTCCGAGGCGATTTCGTTAGCTCCGATCTCGCGGGTGATCTTCGCAACCATGGCAAGCGGGATGTAGGGAACGGTTTCGCCGCCACCCGTTGCGGGTGTGACTGCCGCGGCTCCTGCGCTTCCTCCGCCTCCCATGCCGCCCATTCCACCGGATGGAGCAGCGGGGGCAGTGCTCATACCGGGTTTTGCGGCGACTAGGATGCGACCGAGTTTCTCGATGTCATCCCGTTCGCTGCGTTGCACCCGGATTTGGATCGGAAAACGTTCCCGGCCTTCGATGGTGGTGCTGACGTTCTTGCCGCCGATGGAGATCTCTACAGCATCTAACACATCCTTCGCGCTCAGGCCGTAGCGGGCCATGGCAACGCGATCCACCTTGATGTTCAAGTAGGGTTTGCCCTGCACCCGCGAGGCGGAAACACCGGCGGCTCCGTCGATGCCTTTCACGAGCCTTTCGATCTCGAAGGCCTTGCGTTGGATTTTCTCCAGATTGTCGCCATAGATCTTGATGCCGACCTGCGCACGGATGCCGGTGTAGAGCATCAGGATGCGGTTCTCAATGGGCTGGAGGAACGCGGGCACATAGCCGGGGACTAACTTCATCTTTTCCGTTAGCTCGCTTTTCAGTTTTTCGATGGTCATGCCCTCGCGCCATGCGGGGTTGCGTTTGACGCGGAATTTCCCGTTGGGGATGTATTCGGGTTTGAGCATGATGGTAGTTTCTAACATTTCCGTCGGCGCGGGGTCGGTGGCGGTTTCAAAGCGGCCGAGTTTGCCGGCGACGGTCTCTACTTCCGGAGTCTCCGCGATGACCTTGTCCTGCCATGACATGACGCGCTGGATCTCGGTGAGTCCGGTTTTCGGAATCATGACGGGCATGTAAAGCAGGCTGCCTTCATTGAGTGGTGGCATGAACTCCTTGCCGAAGCCGGTGACTAGCGAGGCGAGCTTTGGA
>JBBQDJ010000071.1:0-11243 GCA_038319595.1 Verrucomicrobiales bacterium | reverse complement strand
TGCGACCCCCAAGAGCAAGAGAATTCTTGGGATTTCTTGGGGATTTTACACTGCTGACGACCGCTGGCCGGAGTGGTCGATTGTAAGGTCGAGATTGCCATCCTAGCACCCTCCGAGCAGATAGCCACGCACCTGCGCGGGGATTTGTGAAGGCGGATGGGGAATGGAAGGGTCTCAAAATCAATCCGGGACTTGAAGCAGGCTGCCGGAGAACGATCGACAGATGTGCAGGGGGGCTGGCGTAGTCAGGGCTGCAATGCGTGTTCTGTTTCTCATTTTTTTCCTTGTGGTCCCGACACTTGCCGGTGGAGCGCAGCAAACCGCCTTTCTCCCTGCCTTCTATCCTTTCCAGAACGGGCTTAAGTTCGATTCGCTGGACGAGGGAATACGGTTCATCAAGGAGCTCGGCTACCAAGGCATCGGTTCTGTTTATCCGCAGGATCTGGCGAAGATCAAGGCTGCCTGCCACAAGGAGGGACTGAAAGTTTTCAGTATCTACGCGGGAGGCACGGTGAACGCTGATAGTTTCAGTTTTGACAAGAATGTCAGTGAAGCGATTACGATGCTGAAGGGCACCGATGCGCTGGTGGAACTCAATGTGCAACGCGGGACGAATCCGAACGACGAACAGGCGGTTGCGTTCGTGAAGGAAATCGCAGGCAAGGCAAAGGAGGCGGGCTTGAAGGTGGTGCTCTACCCTCACGCGAATTTTCATGTGGAGCGAGTCGAGCATGCGTTGCAAATCGCCAAGGCCACTGGATGTGACAATGTCGGTGTCGCCTTTAACCTCTGCCATTTTTTGAAAGTACAGCCGAAGGATGATGTGAGGGCGACCCTCGAGGCGGCCAGGCCACTGCTCTGGAGTGTTAGTATCTGTGGCGCGGATGCCGACGCCACTGACTGGAGCACTTTGATCCGTCCGCTCGACGAGGGGACTTTCGACCAAGCCAACCTGCTGCGGTGCCTTCGCGAGATCGGGTTCAAAGGTCCGATCGGACTGCAATGCTTCAATATCAAGATGGATCCCCAGCAGAATCTCACGCGCTCGATGAACGCATGGAAGAAACACCTCGCCAAAGCCGCCGGGCCCGAGAATCTGGAGAAACCCGCACTCAAAATCAGCGGGGAAGAAGATCACTGAAATGAATCGGCACCCCCCGTCATGAACCATCCCGCCAGGTTTCTCATCCTCGCTCTCTGCCACGCAGGCACTTTGAATGCGGCGGAACCCGTCGCTCAAAAGAAGCCCAACGTCGTTGTCATCCTCGTTGATGACATGGGCTACGGCGATGTCGCGGCGCACGGAAATCCCGTGATCCACACTCCTAACCTTGATCGTCTGCGCGCTGAGTCCGCGCGCCTGACAGATTTCCACGTCGATCCGACCTGCTCGCCCACCCGCAGTGCGTTGATGACCGGGAAATATTCCCATCATGTCAAAGTATGGCACACGATCGCCGGGGGAAACCATCTCCGCACGGGCGAGTTGACCATGGCCGACGCCTTCCGCGCGAATGGCTACCGCACCGGAATGTTTGGCAAATGGCATCTCGGATCGAACCTTCCCTACCGGCCGATCGACCGCGGTTTCGACGAATGGCTTGGCCAGGGTGACGGTGGGATCGGCACCACCGATGATCATTTTCTCAATGATCGCGTCAACGACCGCTACATCCATAACGGAGAACGCGACCAACCCATCGCGGGTTGGACGGAAGAGGTGTTTTTTAACTCTGCGATCGATTTCGTTCGCAGCAGCAAGAAGGCGGAGAAACCGTTCTTTATCTATCTTTGCACCTATTCGCCCCATCACCCGGTCACGCTTCCGGATCCTTCATGGGCGGATGATTACAAGAAGAAGGTCGATGGTGAAACCGCCTTCTTCTTTGCAGCGATCGAGAAGATCGACGCGCAGATCGGCAGGCTGCGCGCCACGCTCGCGGAACAGGGGCTCGACCGCGACACGATTCTCATCTTCATGACTGATAACGGCGGGACGAATGGGGTAGAGGTTTTCAACGCCGGGATGCGCGACAAGAAGGGGAGCATTTATGAGGGTGGCCATCGGGTGCCGTGCTTCTTCCACTGGCCGGCAGGTGGCCTGCGGCAGGGTGAGGATGTCACGGCGCTCAACGCGCACTTCGATGTGCTGCCGACGCTGGTTGAACTCTGCGGGCTCAAGCTACCCCGCGATGTCGATTTCGATGGTCGTAGTTTCCGCGCGCAGTTGCTAGATGCCAAGGCGGAGGTTCCCGACCGCACGCTTTTTGTTGAATGTCAGAGAACTTTCAAGCCAGCAAAGTGGGACAAAACCGTGGGCATGACCTCGCGCTGGCGTCTGGTCAATGACAAGGAACTCTATGACATCAAGCAGGACCCGGGACAGAAGCTCAACCTGATCGGCGAGCATCCGGACGTCGTCGCCGAGATCCGCAAGGAGTTCGAAACTTACTGGACCAAGGTCAAACCGGGTGACCGCGACCGCGCCGAATTCATGGTGGGTGATGACCGCGACCCGGAAATTTTCCTGTCATCCTCGGACTGGTATCTCCCGGGTCCTCCATGGAATCACGCGGCGGTCGCTGCCGGCAGCCAGTTGGTGGGGGACTGGCAAATCCGTGCCGCCAAGGCAGGAACGTATCGCTTCGAAGTGCGCCGCTGGCCGCGCGAAGTTGATGCCGAACTCGCCGGAGTGCCCGAAATTCACAAGACGGTGGACTCGTGGGATTCCCAAGGCCCGAAGCCCGATCTGCTGTACGGCGGCACGGACACGAAATTTAAGAAACTCGCAGTTGTATCCGTCCGTCTAACGGTTGGTGGAAAAAGCCAAACCCTTTCCGCCGCTTCGGGAGCCAAGGAGGTTTCGTTCAAGATGGAACTGGAGCCCGATCGTTCCTATTCGGTCAAAGCCGAACTCCTCGATCGTTCGGACAAAGTGATCGCTGGCGGCTATTATGTTTATTGCCGGAGAGAAAGCCGCTGATCCGTATCGTCGTGATCTAGCCCTTCACGTCCTTTACCCACGAGATCGATCATTTTCCGCCAATCGCCATTCGCGGCAGGATCGGTCGGTGTTGGTAGGCAAATTTTATCCACCGCGGCCGGGGACCGAATCTTTGTTCTCGAGAAAATTGGTAAGAGTTGGATCATTCCCACATCATTCAAACCATGAAACAGAATCAAAGGAATTACGATGTCATCGTCGTCGGTGGCGGGCATAACGGACTGGTGGCTGCGAGCTATCTCGCCAAGGCGGGAAAATCCGTAATTCTGCTAGAGGCAAAGGATGAGCCCGGTGGGGCCACCACCAGCGTCAGGCCGTTTCCCGAGTACGATGCCCGGTTGTCGCGCTACTCGTATTTGGTCTCGCTGTTGCCCGATCAGATCGTGGCGGATTTGGGCATTCATTTCAAAACGCTTGGACGTCGGGTTTCATCCTACACGCCGTATCGCCGGGACGGGCGGGATGGTGGTCTGTTAGTTTCGACGGATTGGGATGAAACGACGGCGGGCGATTTCAGGCGCTTGACCGGATCGGACCGGGAAGGTGCCGCTTGGCGCGCGTTTTACGGAGAGATCGCGCAACTTGCCGAGCGCTTCGCTCCTTCCATGCTCAAACCGCTCAAGAGCGCGGCTGACCTCAAATCCGAGATCGGATTGCCCGAGGTGTGGCACAATCTGATGGAGATTCCCATCGGTGAGGTGATCCGTGAGCGGTTCAGCGACGATCTCGTGCAAGGCATTGTTGCCACTGATGCATTGATCGGCACGTTTGCTTCGTTAGATGACATGCAGGCCAACCGTTGTTTCCTCTATCATCTGATCGGCAACGGCACCGGCCAGTGGCGCGTGCCGCAGGGTGGGATGGGCGCCTTGGTCAAGGAGTTGATTCGTGTCGCTACCGTGAACGGGGTGGAGATCAAACTCCGATCCAAGGTGGCGACTCTCGAAAGCGGTCCTGCGGGTGTCCGCATTGAAACGGAATCTGGCGAGACCTATTGCGCGCGGGATCTGCTCTTCGCCGCCGCACCGCAGCATCTCGCTCGTTTGCGTGGGCGTGCGCTACCGGAGTCACTCGAGGGTTCACAATTGAAAATCAACATGCTGGTGTCGAGTCTGCCCCGGCTTAAATCAGGTGTGGATCCGCAACTCGCCTTTGCCGGGACGTTTCACGTCAATGAAAGCTTCTCCCAGATGGAGGCTGCCTATTCTGCTGCCCGCAGCGGTGAGATGCCGGAGACCATGCCGCTGGAGATGTATTGCCACACGCTGACCGATCCGAGCATCTTGTCTGCGGAGTTGATCGAGAAGGGATTTCAGACCCTCACGCTTTTCGCACTTCATACCCCTGCCAAACTCTTCGATGCAGATCCGGAACGTGCGAAAGCATTGGCTGGTGAGCGCGCGATCGCCAGCTTGAATCAATATCTGCTCGACCCCATCGAATCCGTTCTCGCTCCCTGCGCGGATGGCTCGCTGGCGATCGAAGTGAAATCGCCTCTTGATCTTGAGGCGGACATTTCCCTGCCACGTGGAAACATCTTCCATCGTGATCTGGATTTCCCTTTCCTTGAAGGTGATGCCATGAAAAGCGACAAGCCACTCTGGGGCGCTGAAACGGATGATCCGCACATCTATCTCGCAGGTGCCGGCGCCCGTCGCGGCGGCGGCGTCAGCGGAATCGCCGGTCACAACGCGGCGATGGCACTGCTGGGTAAGTGCTAGGTTGAGTCCTGCTAGAGCCTTCGCGCAGCAAGATGCTATTTCCGGAGCGGCACCGCTCTCAGCGTAGGTTTTTTGGCCAAAATCAATGACGGGTGGTTCTTTGTAAAACTCTTTGATTTCATTTTCAAGCCGGTGTTTCCCGGCGCTTTCGCTGACCCTGCCGACTGCTCGCATTTTCGCTCAGTATTTGTTAGTCGGGACCCTTTCGATCCGAGTTTTGAGCGCTGAGTTTCTTCTGAAACTTTGAGTTGCGGCGGCGGTGGGATGCCTCCAAGCTCGGCACGATGAATAAAGCTTCCATTGGATTTGTAGGAGTGGGCCGGATGGGTTCCAACATGGCCCGCCGTCTCGCGGATTTGGGTTACCCGATCGCCGCCGTATTTGATCACAACGAATCACTCGCAAGTTCTTTGGCCCTTGAACTCGGAGCGAAGGCGGCAATCTCGCTTCCCGAAGTGACTGCCGCATCCGATGTGATCTTCACGGTGGTCACTGATGATGCCGCCATGCGCGGGATCTTCGCCGGGGATGAATCGTTACTCAAAGGCGCGGATGGAAAAATCTTCATCAACTGTGCGACCGTCAGCCCTGCCTCACACGAGGCCGCCGAAGAAGCGGCGGCCGCAGTCGGAGCCGCCACGCTGGCGGCCAGCATGGCGTCGAGCATCACCCAAGCCCGGCAGGGGACACTCTATCTGATGATCGGCGGCGATGCGGCGGTGTTTGAAAAAATGGAGCCGCTGCTCAAGGATATTTCCGTTTCCCTGCGTCATGTCGGCCCGGTGGGAAGCGCCGCGAAAATCAAGGCACTCGTCAACATGGTCATGAACATCAACACCGCTGGACTCGCCGAAGGCCTTGGCCTCGGTGCCGCTCTCGGTCTCGATCTCCAGGTCCTCAAGGAGGTCTTCTCACAGACCGGGGCTAACTCCCGGGTGCTGGAAACCGATGGTGACGACATGATCTCCCGCGAACACGACTGTTATTTCTCTTCCGCCCACGCCGCCAAGGACAGCGGCATCGCCAACGCCCTCGCCGATGCCGCCGGTGTGGCTGTCCCGCTTTCCCACGCCACCGAAACCCAGTATCGGAAAATGATCGACCTCGGCCTCGGCGAACTCGATAAATCCGGTATCGCCGAGCTGACCTTCCCGGAACGCGCCGGTGCCTAACCGATCCTGAACTATGTTGACCGACAGTGAAATCCGGAACCGCTCCGGCGAGCGCATCGATTATTCATTTCATCCCGGCAACCGTGCCGACGCCTTGGTGATCCTCGGCCACGGAGTCACCGGCAACAAGGACCGCCCCCACCTCGTCGCCCTCGCCGACGGGCTTTCCGCGTGCGGTTGGCCCTGCCTGCGGATTTCCTTTTCGGGAAATGGCGGCTCGGAAGGGCGATTCCAGGATTCTTGCATCACCAAGGAAATCGGTGACCTCCAAGCGGTCCTCGACACCGTCCCCGACACCGCGAAAGTGGCCTACGTCGGCCACAGCATGGGCGGCGCTGTCGGAGTCCTCACCGCCGCCCGCGATCTCCGGATCCGCGCCCTCATTTCACTGGCAGGCATGACCCGCACCGCGGATTTCGTGCAACGCGAATTCGCCGATGTCACCCCCGGCGAAGGCTTCATGTGGGAGGATGAACATTGCCCGCTTTCGTGGACCTTCGTCGATGACCTTCGAATGATCGGCGACACCCTCTCCGCCGCCGAAGCCGTTTCCCAACCGTGGCTGATCATCCATGGCGAGGCTGACGACGTCGTCCCCCTCCAAGACGCCCGCGACGCCTTCGAAGCCGCGACCGGTGAGAAAGAGTTCCTGGCCATCTCCGGAGCAGGGCATTCGTTCGATGAAGCGAGTTACCCGCAGATCGTGGAAGCGGTGGACCAGTGGCTGAAAGCGGAGTTCGATTGACTTGCCTGAGTAAGGGAAATCGGTCGATCAACCGTGATTCGGTTCCGAACTGAGTGGCCCATCGCTGCCGAACTTCCAGCCGGTCTTTAAGGCATGCAAAATGCTGTTGCGCTGGTGGAGCTGGTTTCCTAGTTTGCGGGCCACTTTCCTAGTCATTGCCTTATGAAATCCAAATTCCTCATCCTCCCCGTTGTCGCCGCTCTCGCCACCGCCTTCGTTGGCTGCAAATCCGGAGGCGGTGACACGATCAAGGTCGGGGAATTCGCCTCGCTCACCGGCAAGGAAGCCACATTCGGCACCTCATCCCACGAAGGCACCGAACTAGCATTTGAGGAAATCAACGCCGCGGGCGGGGTGCTCGGCAAAAAGCTCGAACTCCTCACCGAGGATAATCAATCCAAGGCCGGCGAGCCCGCC
Source organism: Verrucomicrobiales bacterium (assembly GCA_038319595.1). Classification (GTDB taxonomy): domain Bacteria; phylum Verrucomicrobiota; class Verrucomicrobiia; order Verrucomicrobiales; family Akkermansiaceae; genus Luteolibacter. Next base: position 4,184 of record JBBQDJ010000071.1, on the reverse strand, counting down.
AACATCGTCAACAAGCTGATTTCCCGCGACGGCGTCGTCGCCATCCTCGGCGAAGTCGCATCCAGCCGATCGCTCGAAGCCGCACCGATCGCCCAAACGGCTAAAATCCCGATGATCTCCCCGGCCTCCACCAATCCGAAGGTCACCGAGGTGGGCGACTACATTTTCCGCGTCTGCTTCATCGATCCGTTCCAAGGCACTGTGATGGCAAACTTCGCGACGAAGACGCTCAAGGCGAAAAAGGTCGCCATCCTCACCGATGCGAAGAGCGATTACTCGAAGGGCCTTGCCAAGTATTTCAAAGAGCAGTTCGCGAAAAATGGCGGGACGCTCGCCTCCGAACTCGACTACAATGGCGGCGACAAGGATTTCAAAGCCCAGCTCACCACTATCAAGGGCGCGGCTCCCGATGCGGTCTTCCTGCCCGGTTATTACAATGACGTGGCGCTTATCGCCATCCAGGCCAAAGAGCTTGGTCTAACCATTCCGTTGTTTGGTGGTGACGGCTGGGAATCCGAAAATCTTCTACAAGTCGGCAAGGATGCCGTGGAAGGCCATTATTTCTCCACCCACTGCTCGCCGGAGGACACCTCGCCGAAGATGACCTCCTTCGTCGCAGCCTATAAGAAAAAATATAACAAGACTCCCGACGCAATGGCAGCCCTCGGTTACGACTCCGCTTACGTCCTCGCCGCCGCCATCAAACAGGCGGGCACCACGGAAGGTCCGAAGCTCCGCGACGCGATCGCCGCCACCAAGGACTTCGACGGCGTGACTGGGAAATTCTCGCTCGATGCCAAGCGTGACGCGGTAAAGTCCGCTGCCATCCTCCAGATCAAAGGCGGCAAGTTCACCTTCCTTGAAACCATCGCTCCTTGATAGATTTCCTCGGTTTCACCCCGCGCAACGATCATGGTTCCACGAACGACCTCCGCTGACCGCTGGTGAACGAGATTTTCCAACAGCTCGTCAACGGTCTGGCCCTCGGAGCCGTTTACGCCCTCATCGCCATCGGCTACACGATGGTTTATGGAGTGCTCCGCTTCATCAATTTCGCGCATGGTGATGTGTTCATGCTCGGCTCTTTCACCGGCTACTACCTCGCTCCACAGGTCGCGAAATGGTTCCCGCTGCCGGGTTGGGGAGGTTGGACCTGTGTGATGGTTCTCACGATGATCATTTGTGCGGTCATCGGCATCGTCATCGAGTTGTTAGCCTATCGGCCTCTCAGAAATCGTCCGAAGCTCACCGTACTGATCACTGCCATCGGCGTCTCGTTGCTCATCGAATACACCTGCCAGCACAAGGCCTTCTTCGGCGCTTCGCAAAAGGCATTTCCGAAACTGCTTCCCGCTGGCAACTTCACCATGGGCGGGCTCTCGTTTAACACCACTCAGTTCGTCGTGCTCGGCGTGACCCTGGTGCTGCTCGCGGTGCTGACCTTCATCGTGAAGAAGACCCGGATCGGCATGGCGATGCGCGCCGTCTCACACAATGCGGACGCGGCCTCGCTGATGGGCATCAGCAACTCCTTCATCATCTCCTTCACCTTCGGCCTCGGCTCCGCACTGGCCGGCGCAGGCGGCATTCTCTATGGCATGACCTACACCGGCATCGAACCACTGATGGGCGTGAATGTCGGCTTGAAAGCCTTCGTCGCCGCCGTGTTAGGCGGCATCGGTAACCTGCCCGGAGCGGCGCTCGGCGGACTGGTGCTCGGCGTGGTGGAAACCTACGCCGGCGGCATGTCGGGCATTTCCACTTACCGTGACGGGATCGCCTTCGCCATCCTCATCATCATCCTGATTTTCAAACCGACCGGCCTGCTCGGTTCCAAACAGATCGAGAAAGTCTAACCATGTCGTGTATTTCCAAAAACCCGCGCCTGCTTCTGCTCATCGCCATCGCGACGGCAGTTATTGTTGGCCTGTTTTCGGATCAGATGAATACCTATTACAGCGGCGTCGTCATCGACATCGGCATCGCGATCATCCTCGCCGTGAGTTTAAATCTCATCAACGGCCACACCGGCCAGTTCAGCCTCGGCCACGCGGGATTCATGTCAGTCGGTGCTTATGTTTCGGCGATGCTAACGCTCGCTTTGCAGAAAAGCATGGGAGATGCCGCTTTGCCATGGACCTTCCTGCCCGCGCTTCTGGCAGGTGGGCTTGTCGCCGCCATCGCAGGATTGTTAGTGGGCGTGCCCTCACTGCGCTTGAAAGGCGACTACCTCGCCATCGTCACCCTCGGTTTCGGTGAAATCATCCGCGTGATTTTCCAAAACGTAGAAGCCGCCGGTGCCGCCAGCGGACTCAGCGGCATCCCCCGGCTCACCGGGTTGACCTGGACCTTCACACTCGCGGCGGTGACGGTCTATGTCGTCGGTTGTTTGGTAAATTCCACGTATGGTCGTGGCTTCATCGCCGTGCATGACGACGAGGTCGCCGCCAGTTCGATGGGTCTCAACCCGACACGCTACAAGGTCACTGCGTTCGTCATCGGAGCTTTCTTCGCCGGCATTGCCGGTGGCTTGTATGCCCATCACAAAACGTCGATCACTCCGCAGGTCTTTGATTTCATGAAGAGCTTCGAAGTCGTCGTGATGGTCATCCTCGGCGGCATGGGCCGCACGGCCGGCGTGATTCTAGCAGCGATCCTGCTCACCCTCGCCCCGGAATTCCTCCGCTCCGTGGCGGAATACCGGATGATCATCTACGCTTTGCTCATCATCTTCCTCATGATCGCCCGGCCGCAGGGATTGTTCAATTTCGAGCGGAAAAAGAAGCCTCTGAAATCATGAGCTCGCCCCTCTTGGAACTGCAGAATGTCACGATCCGCTTCGGCGGGCTGGTGGCCGTCAGCGATGTCAGCCTGAAAGTGGGCGAGGGCGAACTGATCGGACTCATCGGTCCTAACGGTGCGGGCAAGACCACGGTGTTCAACATGATCACCGGCGTCTATCAGCCGACGGATGGGAAAATCTCCTTCGCCGGCAAACCGACCACGGGTCAGAAATCCCACGCCCTCACCAAAAGCGGCATGGCCCGTACCTTCCAGAACATCCGGCTCTTCGGGTCGATGAGTGTGTTCGACAACGTCCGCGTGGCCACCCAACTCCATCGCCCGCACGGCATCCGCGCCGCCCTCTGGCGTGGCCGCTCCCATCATGAGGGTGAAAAAGAAGTCGAAGCCCGTGTCCTCGATCTGTTGGAAGTTTTCTCGCTGCAAGACTTCCGCGACGAACCCGCGAAAAGCCTGCCCTACGGCGGCCAGCGACGTCTCGAGATTGTCCGTGCCCTTGCCACCCAGCCGAAACTCCTGCTCCTCGACGAGCCTGCCGCCGGAATGAATCCCTCGGAAAAAGAGGATCTCATGCACCTCATCGAATTCATCCGCAAGCGCTTCGGCATGGCCATCCTGCTCGTCGAGCACGACATGAAAGTCGTCATGGGCATTTGCCAACGCATCGCCGTCCTCGAATACGGCATCAAAATCGCCGAGGGAACACCCAAGGAAATCCAAAGCCACCCGAAAGTCATCGAGGCATACTTGGGAACGGCTGGGGTTTAAGAGTTTAGGCACCACGAATCTGGCGAATGATTAAGAATCAAGAGATGAAAACTCCCAACCTTTGTATTCTTCCTCTTCAGGATTCGCTGGATTCGTAAGATTCGCGGTGCCTATCCTCTTCAAACATGCTCTCCGTCGAAAATCTCCACGTCAGCTACGGTGCGATCAAAGCGCTCCACGGCGTTTCCCTCAAGGTGCCGAAAGGTAGCATCGTCACGCTGATCGGTGCCAATGGCGCGGGTAAATCGACCACGCTTCGGGCGATATCGGGACTGGTGAAATCCGCAAGTGGCTCCATCAAATACAACGGCGATGAAATCACCAAGGTTCCAGCGCATAAGATCGTCGGGCGCGGGCTCTGCCATGTGCCGGAAGGCCGGATGATCTTCCCAAATCTAACGGTCGCCGAGAATCTCAAGATGGGAGCCTATCTCCAACGGGACAAGGCCTGGATCGCTGCGCAGACCGACTATGTTTTCGGACTTTTCCCACGGCTCAAGGAGCGTGAGAACCAGGCGGCGGGAACTCTATCAGGAGGCGAGCAGCAGATGCTCGCCATCGGCCGCGCCTTGCTGAGCAAACCGGAGTTTCTCATGCTCGACGAACCATCACTC
>JBBQDJ010000070.1:0-11258 GCA_038319595.1 Verrucomicrobiales bacterium | reverse complement strand
GAGGTGGTGATCGTAACCCCTAAGAGTGGAAATTCCGTGGGTCGCCTCCAACGGCCCGAAGCGGCTGAAATTTTTCCACAACCAGAGCAGGATTAAAACCCCGAGCCCGGCCAGCACCGGCCACAGGTGATCGCGCAGCAGTTTCCAAAGCGAAAACGCCGAGCCACGGATAAATCCGATGGTTCCCTCCTCGCCGGTGGCGTGGACGAGCGCGTCCAGCAGCTTCGCGTAATCTTTCTCGCCGACCCAGCGGTTCCTGAACAGGCGACCGTCCGTTAGAACTGTCAGACGTCCTTCTCCCTGCTTTACGGACACGAAGACCCTTCGTTTGCCTCCGTTGATAGAAACACTGCTGTCGGACGACGCATTGACTTTGAATGTCTTCCCGTCGAATTTGATTTTCGACGCTTTCACGTTATCCCTCGCCACCTCCGGATGCTCAAGCTTGATACCGGCCCGCTCTAACATTTCCAGTAGCGCCGCGTCCGGCATCAAGCTCGGACCGGGCGGGGACCAATCGTTGGTCTCGGCGGCCGCATGATCCACCAGCACCACGAGATGGCCGCCCTCTCTGATCCAGGACTCGACCTGGCGGACGAAACTGACATTGCCTAGGACTGAAGCGGGGGCGAACCACACGGAATCTGCCATGGTCGGCACCGTCCATGTTGCCAGCGAACGGACTTCACCCTCATAGGTTCCGCAAAACCTCTCAGCGGCCAGCCAGGGATTTACCCGGGCCTTGCCTTTGTAACCGACTTCACGTTTCACCTCGGTGTAGTCGCAGGCCGTTAGAGCCAGCGCGGCGAGCATCAGCCAGATCCACTTCATCCCTTCCTCCCTTCTCCGAACGGCCACTGGCTGCACAAGGCCTCCACATCGGCGTCCGCCGGAATGTTGCCGGCGTAGGCAAGGCGGATCCATGCACCGGTGATGCCACGGAAATAATCCGGATGCACCGCTTGGCCAGCGGATTCCACGCGCCGCATGCAATCGCCTTCCGTGTCGGACTCGTGGATTTCCACCCGCCCGATTTCCATGACCCGCGAGATCGAACCCCGGTAAAGCAGGCCGAGCGCTTCCTGTTGCCGACCCTGCTTCCACAGCGCCCACGCGGCAGAGGGGATGTCAGCGGGCAGCGTATCTGGCGAAACGTCCATGCCCATGACGACCCGTGCGGACGGTGCTATTTCCGCCGGTTTTTTGCCGCGTCCTTTCAGGCTGAAGACATGACGGTTTTTCCAAATCGCCCAGCCGATCAGACCTAGCAGAATAGCCACCGCGCTGATTCCGAAAACATACGTTAGAAGCTCGATCAACCCGGATGGCGGCGAAGAAGTCGTGGATTTGGACTTCGGGATTCGATCGGTCACCGTGTGGACGATGAAATCGCGATGCGCCTTCACCTGTTGGATTCTGTCGGCGGGCGTCTCCACTTCCTGGCCATGGGCTGCGCCGCCGAGGATGAAAATCGAAATTAACACAACTGCCACCTTGCCTAACCGCTGGGCGATCCGTCTGAACGCGAGTTCCACATCCCAGCCCTCGATCCAGGTGCGGTTGTTGATGTAGATTCCGAATCCCGCGCCGGTCGCAAACAAGTCAGTGAGCGACATCGCCAGCATGAGGCAGGCCCCGACACTGCGGGCGATGAGTAACGGAACCTCCTGCATGTTCTGCGGGTCCCATGCTTCCAGTGCCTGCTTCCATGCGCCGTCCTGACCATCTGGAATAAACATCTGCAGCGTTCCCAGGATCGCCAATCCGAACCACACGACCGACACGTGCGACACCAGCCCGATCCACATCACCGCGCCCTCGCCGCGACGGACGACTTGCACGCAGCGTTGTTTGTAGGCTTTCCCGCGAAGCCCTTCCAAATCCTCGACCGCCAGCGTCACTGGCATCCATGGCGAGAAACGCCCGATCACGAACCGATAGAAAAACCGCCGCCCCCACGCCCCTGGCACCTGCCGCCAGACCGCGCGCCACGAAGGTTCCTCGCCGAACAAGCGGCGGCTGATTTCAAACAAAACCATCCGCGAACCCGCCGGTTTCAACCACCAGAACACCGTTAGCAACCAGGCCGGATGATCCCATCACAGAAATCCCGCCACGAGGGTGATCGGCCCCATCGCCAGCCACCACAACGTGAAGCAGCGCCAGAAATCCCGTCGCACCATCGCGAACCCCAGATCCACCGCCTCCCAATCGCTGCGCGGGCGGATCTCCGCCGTCACCGTATCAAGCCGCATGGCCGGACCTCCTTCCTGCTAGGGAAAAATAGGCGATGTGCCCGAGCCAGCCGATGGCACCCACTGTGTATTTCCACTCGTAAGGAATTCCTTGAGCCGACCAGAAGCCCTCGATCACCGCGGCCATCGTCGTCATGATCGCCGCCCCATAGATGAGCGGCAGCGCCTGCTTTGACGCTTCCACCAGTGCCCGCACGCGCGGCAAGCGACCCGGACGGAGGATCGCGAGGCCGAGCCGCATGCCCGCCATTCCGGAAACTACCATGCCTAACAATTCGAACGACGAGTGCCCCGCTACGAACGACCAGAACGATGCCGGATTGCACGCGTGGTTCACATAGCCCGCCGCTGCGCCGATGCTCAGGCCGTTGAAAAGCAGGAAAAACAAAGTGCCGAGCCCCGCCGCCATGCCGCCGGCGAAGATCCGGAAATCGATGGCCACGTTGTTATAGATGTAGAAACAGAACATCATGAAATTCGAGCCATACTCAGACCTCAGATGGCTGAGTTGTTCCTCTTTCCCGCCATACATCTGCTCCATTCCCGCCATGCCATCCGCGCCTAACACCGCCTGGATCCAGCGGATGTCATGGTTTGCGGAAAGCATCATCGCGAAGAACGGCAGCCAGAACACCGCGTTGCACAGCCAGAACAAGCGCCACTCTTTCCTCACCGCCTGCGGAAACCTAACGGCCACGAACGAAATCACATTTTCCCAGCTCCCGCGCCGTGTCCGATAGATCAGCTCGTAGCCGCGGATCACCAGTTCGTTCAGCCGCTCCGTGATGCGGGCACCATACATCCGGGACTCCGCCAGCGAGAGATCCAGACTCACCTCGCGGAACAAACGCGGCAGTTGCTCCATCTCGGGACCGCCTTTGCCTTTTTCCATCAGGCCAACGATCCGCTCGTATTCCGCCCAGCGCGCCGCATTCTGATGCTCGAAATCCCCCGCCGTCATTTGCCCCCCCGTTTCTCCTGGATCCAATGCGCCATCGCTAACAACCGCGTCACCCCAGCGTTACCCGTCGCTCCGCTCAGCACCGATGCCTGATCCGCGATTTCCACCCGGCGGCCTTCCGACCACAGTGCGGCCCGCTCGCGGAAAAGAGCCAGCGTCCGCATTTCATTGGCGGAAAGTCCGACCGGCAACGGCAGCGCGGTGATCGGCGGTGGCGGCCCCATCACCGGCATCGGCGGGATGCGATCGTAAATCACTACCGTGCCCGCCGCGAGGTCGCCGAGGCGTTGAAAACCTTGTGTCGCCATGCAACTCGTCATGCCGAACAGATAGGTAAAAAACGGCATGCCATCGATGAAGCGCAGGAAATTCCTCACCACCGCCTGCCCGAGCGTGATTGGCGAGCCGCTGGACTGCACCACCCGCAGGCCCATCATTCGTTTTCCCGGCGTGGCCCCACGTTTTCCCGCCTCGAAAAAAACCGGGTAAAGCCAATCGAGAAGAAACCATGCGAGCAGGAACATCCCGCCTGCCACTTGCATTCCGATGCCGATCCCTGCCAAGCCCAACAGGATCGCACCGATCGCGAGCACCCCGCCACGGATCAGCAGATCGATCAGGTAAGCGCCCGCCCGCAGCATCGGACCGGCCATCCGCAGGCGGATTTCGATCCCCTCCGCCAGCTCCACCGCTTGCAAGGTGTCGAGTTTCTCCGTTTCTGCCGTCATTCGGTGTGCGCCCGGAGGCTAACGCGATCGCCGGGGAGGTAAAGCGCGGGGGGCAGGAAAACTTCATCCTTCCCGCAAACGGCAATTCCACGCATGCTACCCATCGTGAAATGTTGGACCATTCGCCAATCCGGCCACTGCCTCTTTTTCGAAATTCAACGAACGCCCCCCGCAGCACCGCCTTCCTCTCCGCTTTGAAAACCCAGTCATCTTGCCCATCATTATGAAATTTTTCCTCCTCTCCCTCGCCGCGCCTGCATTCTCCGTTTCGGTCGTCCACGCGGCATGCGATCTCAAAGTCACCTCTGCCTACACCGTCAAATCCAGCGGCGCCGCCTACAACCCGAAATACGGCGAAACTTACAACATCAAGGTCGTGTGGCAGGTGACCGGCAAACCAAAAGGCCCCTACTCGATCCTCTTCCAAATCGCCGGCGAGACCTACAAATGGACCGGAATCAACACCGCTGCCGGCGCCGGATACAACGGAATCGCCGGTTTCAATCTGGAACTGGATGGTGAAATCCCGTTCAGCGTCACCCTCGATCCCGACCATGTTTCCGGCGACACGTCGTCAGCGAACAATGTCTTTAAAGGCAGTTTCATCCCCACTCCGCCTGCCAAGCCCCTCGAATATTTCAACCCGATGATACGCACCGGCACCGAAACCTGCACCGTTCCTTGGGATCTCGGCGGCACGGTGACCGACGGATCGATCGTGATGGGGAAGCCGATCAGCGACAGTTTCCAAGTCGTGAAATCCACCACCGGCCCAGTCTTCAGCAATTCCATCATCACGACTCCCACCGGCGATCCGGTCTGGCAAACTGCCCGCAGCAACTTTGTCCCTGTCATCGGCAACCAACAGTGGTCAGACACCTCGAATTTCCAAGTCAGCGTCTCCAGCGTCCGCACTCGGATCGCCAGCCTGCGGGCCGTGACGTGGGCCAAAGAAGCTCAGGTTCCCGCGAAAATCCTGCCCTATCTCCAACCGAACGACTGGGTCCAATCCACCGATCCCGCCATCATTGCCTACGTAAAAACTGTTTTGCCGGCGAACTACAAAACCACCCTCACTCCCTACGATGCCGCCAAAAAACTCTACATGGCCATCGTCAAGCGCACCGCCTACGAAACGCCCTCCATCCAAGATGCCGTCAGCACCCTCAACTTGAAAAAGGGCGACTGCGGCAGCGACGCCAACCTCTGCTCTGCCTGCTTCCGCAGCATCGGCATTCCCTCCCGCTCTAACAGCGGCTTCTGGATCGGCACCGACCAATGGCACGTCAACGGCGAGTTCTATCTTCAGGGCATCGGCTGGATCCCCTTCGATCCCTCGGAAAGCCGACTCTTCGACCCCTCCGGGAAATATCCGTATTTCTTCGGCAGCGACGCCTCACTCAACCAATTCGTCGCCGTCAGCCGAGGCGAGGACCACCGCTTCGGCGCAGACCGCACGACCACCTCGCAAGTCGGCTGGCTCATCTATTCCGGCACTGCCGTCAATGGCATCTACGGCAGCACGGCGACGTTGAGATAGGTTAGATCGCGAATCATCGAGAGACATCACTCTCTTGGTGTGCTCGCGAACGGGGTGAAAAAGAAAACGCTTTTGAAGACTAAGGATTCTAACACGACGGTCGTTTCCGGTGGAAATGCACAGGGACGAGACATCCCTGCCCCTCAAGGGAGGAGTTGAAGCTTGCGCGGGGGGCGTGGGGGCTCCATGGATGGGCATGGACCGCTGGTTTCTCATCGCTTCCACCCTGCTCGCCGCCGTTGGAGGCGTGTGGGGCATGATTTCAGTGAACCGGGGACACCGGAGTCGCTGGACGGTGGTGTGGATGGCGGCGACGTTTCTCTGCCAAATCGGGTTTCTGGCGGTGCGCGGAGAACTGCGGGCAGCGTGCCCGCTGATGGACCGGGGCGAAATCCTGATGTTTTTGGCATGGTCGCTGACCTTGTTTTACCTGCTGATCGGTCCGGCTTACCGGATTTCCCTGCTGGGGGTGTTCACGGCGCCGGTGGGGGTGATTTACCAAGGCCTGGCGCTGATTCCCGGGACGCTGACGGCGAATCCGATGAAAGCGCTGGGGGGTAATCCATGGCATGAAACGCACTCGGCGATGTCGGTGCTGGCTTACGGCGCACTGGCGCTGGCGGCGGTGGCCGGGGTGATGTTTCTGGTGTTGGATAAGCAACTCAAGGAGCACCATTTGAAGAGCGGCCTGTTCCGGAATTTGCCGCCGGTGCGGGAGTTGCTGATTTCCCTGGAGCGCCTGCTGTGGGTCGGCGGGGTGCTTTTGACGATCGGGATCGTCGCGGGATTTCTGATGCCGCGGACGGAATCGGCGTGGGGCCACCTGATCGCGGCGGTAGCGGTTTGGCTGGGCTACGGCGTGCTGCTGGCGGTGAAGCAGGTGCGCGGGTTGACGGGTCGGCGGCTGTCGCTTTCGGCGGTCGGGTTGTTCGTGCTGTCACTGTTGGTTTTCGCATTTGTCTGATGGAACTTCTCTGCCTCGGCCTCAATCACCGCACCGCCCCCGTGGAGGTGCGTGAGCGGTTTGCCGTGGGCACACCGAAGCTCGGGGAGGCCTCCAACGAACTCGCGGCCCTCGCCGAGGCGTCGGAGGCGGTCGTCATTTCCACCTGCAACCGGACCGAGTTTTACCTCGCTGCCGAGGACGCGCAGGAGGCGTTTGGAAAAATCGAGACACGCCTCGCCGAGAAGATCCAAGTGGACTCCAGCGTGGCCGCCCATTTCTACCGAAAGGAGAAATCCGACGCCGCCCGCCACCTCTGCCGGGTCGTCAGCGGGCTGGATTCCATGATGCTGGGAGAAACGGAAATATTCGGCCAAGTCAAACAGGCTTATCAATCTGCGCTGGATGCGGGCGCGACGGGAATCGTCTTAAACAAGCTTTTCCAACGAGCGTTTGGAGTCGGCAAGAAAGTCCGCACGGAAACCTCGATTCAGGAGGGTTCAACGTCCGTTGGAAACGTGGCAGTGGACCTGGCGGAGAAGATTTTCGGCCACCTGAAGAACAGCGAGGTGATGATTTTGGGAGCTGGCGAGATGAGCCGGATCACCGCGCAGAGCCTCGTGTCGCGCGGGGCGAAGTCGATTTTTGTGACCAATCGATCGTTTGAAAGGGCGCAAGAACTCGCCACCGAAATGGGTGGCAGCGCGGTGCGATTCGACGATTGGCAAAGCGTGCTGGAACGGGTGGATGTGGTCATTTCCTCGACCGGAGCGCCCCACACGATCATCCAGCGGGCGGATGTGGAAAAGGCCCGCCGGGCGCGAAAATACCGGCCGCTGTTCTTCATCGACATCGCCGTCCCGCGCGACATCGACCCGGAGGTCGGCGAAATCGAGGAGGTCTATCTTTACGACATCGACACGTTGGAGCAGTTGGCGGATGAAGCGCGCACCCGCCGGCAGCTCCAGATCGATGAGTGCGATCGGATCATCGAGCACGAGCTGCGGAAATCGAATTTACCGGGGACTTGAGGCCGACAGTTGGCGACAAAATTCCTTGGAAACGATTTGCCCACGGCTACGGTCAGCATCAAAGACCATCGTGCAAGGTCCGGACATCGGTCGCGCGCTGAGTCATCCTCCAGAATTTTATGCACCGTCGCACAGTCCTCCGCGGTCTCGGCGCCACTCTTGCGCTGCCATGGCTGGAGGCGATGACCCCGCGCGCCCGGGCAGCGGCCGTCGCGATGAAGCCGCCGCAGCGTTTTGCCTTTCTCTACACGCCGAACGGCTACAACCAGCAGACGTTTATTCCGAAAATCACCGGCGCGGAATGGGAACTAACGCCTGCCTTGGAGCCACTCGCAGCCCTGCGTCAGGAAATCACGCTTTGCACCGGGCTCGATCGGACCTTCGTCGGCGGCACGGGCGTCCACGCGCAGTGCGGCGCGTGCTGGCTCACCAGTTCGCCGCCGAGTGAAACTCTGGATGGTGGTTTCCCGACAAACACCACGCTCGACCAGATCATCGCCCGCGAAATCGGCCGCGAAACCGCGCTGCCGTCGATCGAGCTGAGTTGCAATGATTTCTCTGACAGCAAGGAGACTCGCTACTACGAGTGCATCTCGTGGGCGGCTCCTGGCTACGCGGCGAACGTGGAGAAAAATCCCCGCGCCGTTTTTCAGCGACTTTTCGGCACGGGTGGCAGGCCGACCCGCAGCGTGCTCGATGTGGTGATGGCCGATGCCAAGGCACTCCAAGCGAAACTCGGTCGCGAGGACCGGGAAAAACTCGGCGAGTATCTCGAAAGCGTGCGGGCCACCGAGCATCGCATCGAACTGGCGGAAAAGGCGGCGAAACGCCTGCAAGCACCGCCGATCCCCGAGCCGGCGGGCATCCCCGAAGAACGCGGCGACTACCTAAGGCTGATGGGTGATCTCATCGTGCTGGCGTTTCAAAACGACCTCACCCGCGTGGCTTCGTTGATCGTGGACCCGGAGCGTTGGGACTCACCACGGATGTTTCACGGCGTCTTCGACAAACCGCAGAACCACCACGTCCTCACCCACACCAAGGGCGACGAGGCCAAGGCCGCGTTGACGAAAATCGACCGCTTCCACGTCGAGTTGTTCGCCCATGTTGTGCAGCGCCTGCGCGAAATTCCCGAGGGCGAGGGAACGCTGCTCGACTCCTGCTGCGTCGTCATGGGCAGCGGCTTGAGCGATGGCGATTCGCACAAATATTCCGACCTCGAAGTGCTCGTCGCCGGGCGCGCAGGCGGAATACTCCAACCCGGCGCGCACCATCATTTCGCTGGCCAGGTCCCGCTGGCGAACCTCTGGCTCACGCTCGCGCAGGCCGCCGGGGTGAAACGAGAACGCTTCGCGGATAGCACCGGAGTCATCCAACCCATCCGCGCGTGAACCGCCATTTCCTCGCCCTTCTCTGCGCCACGGCGACCGCGCAAGCAGCACCGGATTTTTTCGCGAACGAGGTGCTGCCACTGCTAGAAGATCACTGTTTTCAATGTCACGGTGATGAGGAAAAACCGAAGGGCGGCGTAAATCTGGAACGCTTCGCCACGGATGCAGCGGTGATGGCGGATCGCGAAATCTGGGCCGAGGTTTTCAACAAGGTGGAATCGCACCAAATGCCCCCGCCGAAGCGCGATTCGCAACCCACGGAGGCGGAGCGCCAGAAACTACTCACCTGGATCTCCGACATCGCGGCGCGGCCGGATCCGAAACTCGGCGCGCGCGATCCGGGTCATGCGGTGCTGCGGCGCCTCACTCGGTTAGAATATAACAACACCGTGCGCGATCTCTTCGGGCTGAAGCTCGACGTCTTTGTCTTCCCCGAGCGGTTGCCCGTGGTGAGTGATTATTTCCAACCGGCCACCGGACGGATGCCCCAGCGTGTGGACGTGCCGGTGCGCGAGTATGGGATGAAATATGCCGTGCTCTTGCCCGACGCGGGACTGCCTGGAGAAAACCGCGCGGAACACGGCTTTCGCAACCGTGGCGAGGCGATGAACCTCTCTCCACTGCTGCTAGAAAAATACGTCGCACTCGGCCGCGCCATTGTAGAAAGCTCGAAACTCCCCCAGCAAAGTGCGGTCTTTCGCGCCTTGATCGCCGATCCCGCAGTGGCGCCTAAAGCGATCGCCGTCACGCCCGACGCGCTGGAACCGGGTGGATTCAAAGTGGTGCGCGAGTTCGCCCCGAATCTTGATCGGCCGCTCGAGGCCGTCACTGGTGGTGCGGTCACGGTCACCTATCAGTTTCGTTTCAACGTGGACGCCGCCGTTCAGGAGGGCACCGGCGGCGTGTGGGATGCGACCGCCCGCGATCAGGTGGTCAAAGGTGGGACACCGGTGCGTGTGCGCTTCGGCACCGATGGCGAAAAGACACTCCGCCTAACACCACGCGACGACTTGTGGGTCGCCGGATTTTCGACCGTCGAAGAAACGTCCGGTGAATCGCTTTTCACCAATCAGGCGAAGGGAGCGAAGACCCTTCATTTCAAGCTCGCTGTGGACGGTGGGTTGCCCGGCGAAGGCGTGCAGGACCTCGCGCTCTGTGCACTCAGCCGCGAAAAGGAAAAGGGGCCGGTGGCGATGACCGTGAAATTCAGCGGCGGCGGAACCCACACGCTGTCGGCCGATCTAGCAGAGGGCGCGGGATTGGCGAACACGTTCTTCGCATTCCGCGCTCCCGAGGGCGAGCACCTCACGGAGTTGGAGATCGATGGCTCGAAATTCAGCGGCAACTACGTGCTGTTGGATGATCTCGGGTTCATCACCGCCACTCCGCTCAACCTGCCAGTGCCGACCCGCATTTCGAATCTATCCGCGAAGCAAACGCACGACATCGCCAGCAAGCGGTTAGGAAATTTCCTCGCGCTAGCGTTCCGACATCCAGTGGATGAAACCACCGTCTCGCGGTATGCCGGGCTGTTCGACGATGCCATCAAGACAGGTGCCTCATTTCCCATTGCGATGCGCGAGGCGATCGCCGCGGCACTGGCGTCGCCGGAATTTCTCTATCTCGCCGAGCCGGTGACCGGACACAACGGCGTCCGGGCGTTAGACGACAACGAACTCGCGAACCGCCTTGCCTATTTCCTCTGGTCCGCTCCGCCCGATGACCCGCTGCGAACCGCCCACCTCGAAGATCCTGCCAACCTCGCCACAGAAACCCGCCGCTTGCTGCGCGATCCACGGGCGCGGGAGCTGGCGGCATCCTTCGCCGTGCAATGGCTGCGGCTCGACCAGCTCTACACCGCCAAGCCGGATCCGCAGTTGTTCCCAGGGTTTTACTATGGCCAGCAGGGCAAGCGCACCTTGCACGGCCCGATGCTGGTGGAGGCGATGTTGCTCTTCGACACCGTGCTCATCGAAAACCGCAGTGTGCTCGATTTGATGAACGCCGACTACACATGGTTGAACCGCCAGCTGGCCAAACTTTACGGCCTCGAAACCACCTGCGCCGCCCCGCTCGCCCAACTCCCGCCCGCCAGCGCCGACGAACTCAAGGATCTACGTGCTAACAGCGCATGGGTCCGCGTTTCCTTACCGGACCGCACGCGCGGCGGATTCCCCACGATGGCCGGGCCACTCACCGTCACCTCGCTCCCCTTCCGCACCAGCCCGGTGAAACGCGGCGCATGGTTGTTAGAGACTATTTTCAATCGCCCGCCCCAAGAGCCGAAAACCGCCTTCGTGCTCAAGGACGCGGAGAAGGAGTCCGCACAAACCCAAAGCGTCCGGCAGAAATTCGAGCAGCACCGCGACCAGCCGGCCTGCTATTCCTGCCACATCCGGCTCGATCCGC
>JBBQDJ010000069.1:0-11315 GCA_038319595.1 Verrucomicrobiales bacterium | reverse complement strand
CGGATACAGGCTGATGATGGCAGGTGCGGTCGGATTGGAAGGGGGCGTGGCGAGGACGGCGATCTCGGAGGCACTCAAGGCGTTGTCATAAATGCGGAAGTCGTCGATCAGGCCGATGAGCTGGGTATTGTCAGCAGAAGTGGTGTAGCGGGCGAAGAGTCGCTGAGTGCCGCCCAGCGCCGGGATATTGGCAATCGCCCGCTTGGTTTGCAGGCCCGTGGTGCCAAGATCGACATCCTGGGCGACACCGTTAAGGTAAATGCTCACGCTGTCGATTCCGGCACCCAAGCCATCATTCTCGAGCACCCAGGCGACGTGAACCCACTGGCCTGTCGTCCACGACGTATTGGCGGCCCCGCTGTTTTTCCATGCGCCGCCATCGTATGCTCCAAGCCCAGCGCCGGCACCACCATCATTCAGATCCTGATCGCTGGACGCACCAAGCGATAGAACGAAACGATTGGTAGCACCCTGATCATACCAGTAAGCCTGAGTATCCGACCCCTTATACCAGCCCGCAAACGTGTAGCTGCCTGACGTGGAAGGAGCGGTCACCGCCGCGAAGGCGCCGTTGCTTCCGGTGCCGGTTAGGCTCAGCACGCCGCCGCGTTGCGGGTCGGTGACAAACGAGCCGCCGGTGATGGTGGCGTTCTCCGCCGTTCCTGCCGAATCGCTAGCGGTGGTTCCGGTGTCAGCGTCAAATGTGTAATGGACCATCAACCCTGCCGACGAGGCGGATACGAGGGCGGCAAACACCGCCAGAGTGAGGAGTTTTTTGAAGGCTTCCATGGATGCATGGCGAGGATTTGGATCGGCAATTCGGTCAACCGGATTTCATGGCTTGGACGGATGCCCGTGGTAAAGATAGAGAGCCCCGTAGGTCCAATTCTGTTTGGGCATTCCGGGGAAGTTCACCCGATCCATCATCAGTGCAATGTAAGGCGCGGGATAGCCGTCGGGCAAGGGGATAACATTCGGCCAGATCCGGGTGCCGTAGTCATCATTCCAAGGCGGCAAATGGATATTCAACTCCCCCGCAGGCTCAAGTTCCGGATAGGTCCGAATATAAACTTTGCGATCCGAGCTGCCGAACATGACATAACGTTTGGATCCGATTCTTTGGATCAAAGTGCCGGTGCTGTCCATCTCGACGGGACCACTGAGCCGCTGATAGCCATGGTCCCAGGCATCCGATTCCCAGATGCTGGCGCGGAATTTTCCGGCATGTTCGGCGACGAGCATACGCCACTTCCCCGCCTCTGCATCATAGATTCCATGCGGATCCTCGTGCATCCCCGGTGGCAGGCCGAGGGGCTTGGCACGCATGATGGAAAATCCCTTGCGCGGATCGCGAGTGCTGGTGACCGCGAGCACGGCTTTTTGTTCACCTTTCACGTCCTTACCATAGGAACTGAACCCCACCGTCCAACCGCGCCATTCTTTAGAAACCTCATCGTAAAACAAGTGTGAGGCGAGTTCGTTACGCAGCAGGCCGTCACCCGTATCGAAAACGATAATGCCCTCGAACTTGAGATCGAATACGGATGGATTCATCGAAAAAACTCCCTGCATCGGGTGCGGAAGTCCCCTGCCCCGCACGGTCATCGTGAACCACAAGCGGCCTTCGTCGATCAGCGGCTCACCGTCCGGGTGGGTGATCGCGCGGATGTCCGCCTGACCACAGCCCGGCGACAAGGCCGCCGTCATTTCACGAATCGTGACCGCGGCTCCAGCACTCAGATTGCTGTGCAGACAGAACTCGAAGCGTTGCATCAGTGACTTTTCACGAAGCTCGAAGTGTTCGGAAAAATCCGGATAGGCGATGAGCTGGGATTGACCGTTCGTTTCGAGAAACAGGTTTACGCCCACCGCGAGCATCTGGACTCGGAAGCGCAGTGGAAAGACTGGCTTCAGGCCTTCCGGTAAGGGGTAATCTTGACGCACGATTTCCTTGCCTCCCTTCACCACTAACCAGCGAACGGCAGAACAAGTGCCGGAGGAAAATACGAGCGATGCGCCAATCCGGTTTTCCTGCTCGGAGTCCCGAAACAGGATTCCAACTTCGCCTGAGCCACTGATTTTTTCAACTGCTAGATCATACGATGCGAAGGGATTGAAGCCACCGATCCAGCGATCCGCCTGCGAGGCGTTTTGCGCGGTGATCCGCAGCGTTCCCTCGTCGATTTCGAATTTCGGATCACCCGTTGGCGTTCCCACGAGAGGGTGCATCAGGTCGAGCCCCACGACTTTTGAAGGATGGAAACCGGCGAGCGGAATTTCCTGGTCGCGGTCAAAGATCATCCGTTGCGTCGCCTGTCGGCGGAACTCCAGGAGATCGGGAGTCACCTCAGCCCGTGCCATGCCCGACAAAACGATGACGGATAGAGCGAGATAGATTTGATGGGATAGAGACCGGTTTCGCATGGATATTGATGATTCGCGTGGGAACAGGCTTTTCTATCTTCGTCTCATCACATGGCTTGCAGCAAGGACAGCTGATGAATTTTCCTTGAGAGATTGCCGGACATTTCAGGCGATGTCCGGGATGAAGCCGGAGCCAGAAACCCAAGCAGGCAAAATGTGAAAACCTTACTTCAATTCCTTGATCCGGAGATTGCGGAACTTGTAAGTTTGGCCTTTCTCACCGTGGTGCTGGATGCCGATCGGACCGCTGGCGTCCTTATCATCTTCGATATCCGTGGTAACGACTCCGTTAACTTCGATCTTGATACTCTTGCCCTTGCAGGTGATGCGGTAGGTGTTCCAATCATCACGTTTGAAGGTATTTCCCGCGCGCTTCTTGAACTCGGCCTCGCTGGCGACGTTGCCTTTGATCGGACTGGCGAACCAAGTGCGGCGGCCTTCATCGTAGAGTCCTCCTGACCAGCCGCGTGCGGGGTCGCCATCGACTTCGGATTGATAACCAAATACCTTGTTAGGCTCGACATGGGCGCGGAACATGAAGCCACTGTTCGCCTTGCCCTTCGGCAGCAGGACCTCACCTTCGAAGATAAAATCGGAGTAGGATTTTTCCGTAACGAGGAAGAACTTCTTGTCGGCGGTGAGATGGATTTCTCCGTTCACCACTTCGAATTTCCCCCATTCGTAAGGGTTCTTCCAACCGGTCGTGGTCTTGCCATCAAACAGTGGGGTAAATCCGTCGTCGTCGGCGGCTTGAACGGGAGTGAAAGCGCAGCAGAGAATGCCTGCAAGAATGAGCGGTATTGATTTCATAGGAATGGTCCAGCGGGTTTGCTTGAAGATGTAAATGGGGATTGGGATCAAAATCAATCACGAACCCGCCGAGGCAAGATTTAGGGTTTCACATGCTTGATCCTATTTGTCTTCCATTCTTTTGCCTGGGGGAGCTTGTTCTCGATGCCACGGGCGATTATCCCTCGGTGTGTAGGCGGATGGCAGCGGCGAGGATGGCGCGGGGCTTGTCGTGGCGGGTGATGTCGAGGGCCAGCATCTATTTCACCGCCCGCCAGCCCTTCGGCAGGGTGAGCTTTGGTTCGGAGCCGCGCTTCCACTCGACCACGATGTCGCCGTCCGCAGTGGGGAAGGAGCCGCGGCATTCCTTGAGGGGATGCTCGGGCACAGCGAAGGTGACGGTCTTGGCGCGGTGGTCGATTGTGCGCAGGCCGAGCAGATCGCGGCGGAGGACGACGGCGGCATGGGAGGCGAAGCCGTGGTTGCAGGAGGCTTCCGGCTTGTCGTGTTCCCACAAGGTGCCGGTGGTTTCCGCCATCATGCTCCAGTAGCCGAGGGCCTCGTCGTGGATGCGAGCGGTCTCGCCGTAGCGCGAGAGGATTTCCATGCGAAGCATGTTGCCGGGGAGTTGGTTGCAGGGGAAGATTTCAGGGTGCAATTTGGTTTCGCGGCGTGAGGGGCCGAAGTCCTTCACCAGAGTTTTCCAAAGTTCCGGGCGTTCCTTCGGGGTCGTGGTGTTGAAGAAAAATGCGTAATACTGGCAGACCTCGGTGCGCTCCGGGCGGACGTCGAGCTTGCCATCTGGCAGGCGCTTGGCGTGGTCGCGGTAGTAGGTGCCGTCGAAGGATTGTTCGTTGATCCTTGTGCGCAGGGATGCTGCTTTTTTACTCCACTCGTCATTCTGATAGATCCGTGCCGAGGCATCGAGCGCGGCGGCGTAGAGCATGTTGGTCGGGTAGTTCACCTCCTGCACGAACTTGTTAGCCTCGGACCATTCGACGAACACCCATTCGTCGAGCTTTTCTAGCAGACCTTCTGAGTTTTCGTAGCGTTTGAAAAATTCCAGCAGAGCTTCGACGCGTGGCTGGAGCTTGGCGATCAGTTCGCTGTCGCCGGTGCGAGCCTGGTATTCTTCAAGTTCCATCAGAAACCACATCGCCCAGTTAGGGATGTATTGCCCCGAGCCCTTTTCATAGGGGTCCATCGGGTAGCACATCGGCAACATGCCGGGAACGAGACCGGGAAACTTCGCGGGCTGGGCGTAGTTTTCGAGGAAGTTCCGCTCGACGGCGGAGGCGCCGGTGAGGTCGGTCTCAACTCGTGAAGTGAAGAACGAATCGCAGAGCCAGCCAGCGCGTTCACGGCTCGGGCAGTCCATGAAAGTCCATGGTCGTCGCTAACACCTTGTCGCCGCTGATGATTTCTATCTGTACGAAAGGCGCTTGTTTCACCATGTAATAGCTTCTCGCCACGCTGGCCGCCACCTCGATGCCGATCACGCGAGTCCCCTTCCCTGCCATGGTTTTGAGCGGCCATTCATCGATGCGGAAGTAGCCGTGTCCCGCGCGCGCCGGACCGTGTCCAAGAAATTTCCCATCGACGGTGGCGCGGTAGAGCCCGGAGGTGGCGACGCGCAACACGGCATCTTCCGGCAGCGAATCGAGGGCGACGCGGAAGCCGACGCGGCGGTTGAGATCGTCGCCGCCGGTGTCTGGCCAGGAAGGGGTGGCGGCTTTGAACGCAGCGGGTGCGGCGCTCAAGGTGGCGACTAGGGATGCGAGGGCAATGAAGATACGGAACATAGGTCTATTGGCGGTGCGAGGTAGCCTAATGACTGGCATGCGCTTGGAAAGCACCGACGTGGATTTTAGTAGAAATCGCACCCCAGGAGTGGGCTGTGGGCGGCCGTTTGGGATAATCGCGCCAAACCTCTTCGCTTGGTAGTAAGCTGGGAAAGCGGTATACAAGCACAGCGACACTCGCTTTGCTTCGCCTCGTCCCTAGTCTTGTCTGACAAGCAGACTGCAAATGATCTACAACTGCTGGGTATTGCCATTACACTGATTTATGATTCATACCTTTTTACTCATCGCCTTTACGTCTTCCTTTACTTGCCTTGGCCAATCTCTTGCGCCTGTGGAACCCGCATCATTGCCCCTTGAGGTGCGGGCGGAACCGGGAATTGATTGGCTGCTGGCCACGGCGCAGTCTTATCCAGCACGACTGACGCGTGGCGACGCGGAACATTCGCTGGTTTTCTCGAATGGATTGCTGCGTCAGGAATGGCGCACGGCTCCCGCTCCGGCCATCGTCAGCTTGCGGGATGAAACCACGGGACACGAGTATCTGCGGGCTACGGGACCGGAAGCGCAAGTGACAATCGATGGTGTTACTTATCCCGTTGGCGGACTCACAGGGCAACAGAGTTCGAACTTCCTTGCTGCTGCGGAAATGGCGTCGCTCAAACCCTTAGAGAAATCCTTCGTGTTGGAAAAGATCACTTCTGGAACCTGCCGCGAGCGCTTTCCATGGAAACGGAATGATTTATGGCTCAGCCAGCCTGGCGTGTGGCCGCCTGCGGGCCGAGAGGTCGCATTTACCTATCATGGGCCTGTTGGCTCACCAGTGCAGGCGGTGGAGGTGACGATCCATTTCGAAATCTACGATGGCCTGCCCTGCATCAGCAAATGGCTGACCGTGACGAATCGCGGGTCCACTCCTGTGGTGTTGGATCGATTTGTTCTCGAGGAAATGCGGGTGACAGAGGCGGATGCAGATGTGGAAGATCCGTGGCGTTTCGAGGTGCCGCCGCTGCATGTGGAGACGGACTTCACCACGGGTGCCATGTCCAACAACGCTGCTGTGATCGGTGTCGTGACTTGGAATAAGGATGAAAAACACCGCACGCAGACCAACTATGGCAACAAGTCCCTCTGCAGGCTGCAAGTGGCTCCGCCGGACGGTCCAGCTCGCTCGTTGAAGACGGGAGAATCGCTGACGAGTTTTCGCCAGTGGATCATGCCCCAGACCAAGGGTGATGCGGATCGTAGCTCACTCGCCTTGGGCCGATTTTACCGCACGATAGCGCCATGGACGATGGAAAACCCGCTGATGTTTCATTTGGTGAAAAGCGACATTCCCTCGTGCCGGGCCGCGATCGATCAAATGGCGGAATGCGGATTTGAAATGCTCATCCTGAGCTTTGGCAGCGGCTTCAATCTGGAAAGCACCGACTCGGCATATTTCGCGAAATTTAAAACCGAAGTGACCGACTACGCGGCGGCCAAAAACATCGCCGTGGGCTCTTACTCGCTGCTTTCCAGTCGTCGCATCGGCGAGGCGGACGATGTGATCAATCCTAAGACCGGCAAGACGGGCGGGGTTGCAAAATTTGGCAACGCCCCGTGTCTTGGCAGCCAGTGGGGGATAGCCCACCTTGCGTTGTTGAAGAAAAATCTAACCGCAGCCGGATTCCGCGTGCATGAGCACGATGGCAGCTATCCCGGCGATGTCTGTGGCAGCACCACGCATCCCGGACATCGCGGATTGGAAGACTCGCGCTGGAATCAGTGGGAGCAAATCACGCACTACTATCAATGGTGTCGCGGTCAAGGCATCTACCTCAATGTGCCTGATTGGTATTTTCTCCATGGATCCAACCGCAACTCCATGGGCTACCGCGAGGACAACTGGTCGCTGCCACGGGCCATGCAGGAAATCATCGAACGGCAAAACATCGTCGATGGTACTCGTTACAAACTGCCATCGATGGGCTGGATGCACCTGCCACTCACGCAATACCACGGCGGTGGAGCGGGTGCCACCTATGAGCCTCTCACAGATCATCGGGCAGACTATTCCCTCCGTCTCGCCAGTCTGCTCGGCGGCGGTGTCACTGGTGTTGTGCGCGGCACTCGCCTCTACGATTCGCCGGAAACTCTAGCCGTGGTGAAACAGCAGGTTACTTTTTTCAAAGAGCACCGCGCCATCCTCGACAGCCAGATCATTCCACTGCGCAGGGCCGATGGCCGTGATTGGGACGGTTGGCTGCATGTCAACCCGGCACTGGAAACACCAGGCCTCGCCATGCTGTTCAATTCACAGGAGAAGCCACTCGTGCGGAAAATTGCCCTGCCTCTTCATTACACCGGCCTGCGCGGCTCTGCTCAGCTCAAGATTGGCGTCAATCCGCCACAAAAAGTGATCCTGAACGACTCCCATGAAGCCGTGTTAGAGATGACGCTGCCCGCTCGCAGTGCCACGTCCGTTTTGATTTCACGTTGAGCCCGTTCGCTGCGATTGCGGCTTTGGGATTCCCCGCAGCTCGCCATTTCATCACTGAAGCATCTCATCCCAATGTCTTTAGACCGCCGGAAATAGATCAAAACAAAACGCCGAGCAGAGGGCTCAATTTTTCGGGAAAAGCATCTGCCGCCAGGAGCCTTTGATGGCGTCATAGGCGGGATCCAGCAGGTGATAGACAGGGATGAGCGATGTTTCGCCCAAGGTCGGCTTGCCGGGTTCTCCGGCTTTCAACGCACCGCTGAGTAGCAATGCGGCGGGCGAGGCTTTCTTGTCTGCGGGTTGCTCGGGCAGGCGGGCGGCGAGCAGCAGCGGGCCTTCGCGGATGAGTTCGTATCCCTCGATCGAGTGGATATTGCGCGGGGCGATCCGGCCAAGCTTGGGAGTGAAGCGAAATTCTAACACATCGCCAGATTTCCAGACGCGGGCGACCGGGATGAATCCGGCCTCAAGTTTCATCTCCACGGCAGTGCCATTGACCGTGATGGATTCCGGGGTGAGGTAAGATGGTGCGAAAAGCTGAAGCGACACCGCTGCATCCGGCGCTGCACCTATGGTTAGAGAGGTCGAGTTTCCGAAAGGATACTTGCTTTGTTGTTTAAGAGAAAATGTCCCGGAAGTTAGTTTGGCAGAGATCTCGTTGTCCATGTAGGTGGCGAGCCACAGGCTGTCCTTGCCGGTGAAGGCGCTGTAGCGGGCGGCGGCGGAGAGGCCCTCGCCACCGCGCATGGTGCAGCACCAGTAGGCCTCGTCGTTGATGGAGAAAATATGCGTGTGGTGGCTGCCGGAGCAGTTGTTCAGACCGAAGCCGCCGTTGGAACGCTGGGTGGCGGCGATGCCATTGAAATAAATGCCCTGGGCGGCTTCGAGATACTCGGGCTTGTCGGTATGCTGCCAGAGCTGACAGGCGACGAGATACGAATCGACGATGGCGCAGGGTTCCGTCCAATCCGGGCGACCAAACCAGTTGTAGTTCTCGAAATTCTCACTGCATCCCTCTTTCAGATAGGTGGCGAATACCTGCTCCGCACGATCAAGGATGTCTTTTTTGCCAGACAACTCATACCAGCGGATCATGGCGCGGGTGCCTGATAGAGTGGCGTGGGTCTGGGCCTGGATCGCGGTGATGTCCATCCGCTTGAACAGGGCGACAAGTTCCTCGATGACAGGAACGATTTGCTCGTCGCGGGTGACGGCGTAGGCCTGGACCACGCCGTCGAAAAAGATGAAGTCACACCCGATGTCCGAGGAAAGACGCCATTTCCCGGAGGTTGCAACATGCGTGCCCGAGGCTGCGCCAGTCTGCTTGCGATCGCCGGGATTGAGCGGGTATTGCTCATGCAGGCCCTTGGTGGGAAGGATGAGGGTTTCCACCATGCGCTGGATTTGCGCCTTGGTTTCCGGTTTCTTCTTCCAGAGCCAATACTCGCAAAGTGCGCGGAGCACCCAGCCGTGGCTGGAGAGCTGTTGCTCGTCGATCTGGTCAGGGAAATGGATGGTGCCGAAGTAGCCGTCCTTGTTGTAGTGCTTGGGATACTCCGCGAAGAGTTCGTCGATCTCCCTGGCCTCGATACCGAGCGCCTGACCATCCAATACCAGGCCAAGGGTAGCCCGGCCTTCCATGTCACCGGGCCATTTCGGATCGTGGGATTTGGTGAAGAGATTTTCCTTCTGATAGCGCTCCGCGTGCAGGCGCTCGAAATTTTTTTCGATGCGGGTGCGGAGTTCCCCGCCGGGTGTCACCTCGTTGAAGGGGAGCGCTTGTGGCGGAGCGGCGGCGAAAACAGAGGTTAGCGCGGCGGCGATGGAGGCGAGTGTGATGAAAATGCGGATCATGGTGGTTAGGGTTTGTCTTTTGCAGGGTCGGCAAGCGTGATTGAACCGAAAAGGTAGCGGCGCTGGCCGTCATCATGGGTGAGAGGCAGGGCGATCTGCGGAGTGCCATCGCGAGTGCCGACCGAGATGAACAGGTCATAGGTGCCCGGCTTGGTGACGGGCGCGACGTGGCCGATGGTAAATTCGCTTTCAAGCTTCGTGACCGGTGCCTCTCCGGGCGGGCCGACTTTTAGGCTACGCATATCGAGCGATTCATCGGTCAGCACGGAAACGATACCGCCTTCCGCGTCCTTGAGTGTCAGACACGGGAAGCCGCCGGGGTAGCAGGGAGCCACGCCTTTGTTTGCCCATGTCCACTGGACCTTGAAGGATGTCTTACTGATTTCCACCGTCTTCGGCCAAGTGACTTCCAGAGGTTGAAGCCGGTAGCCCATGCGCTGGTTGATCTTGTCGATGGTCTCGCGGTTTTCTGCTAGAATCTGCCGCGGCTGGCCATGGATCGACATGAAGCTGGCATGGTAATCCTCGACCGCCTTGAGCAACAGCTCCCCACTCCATGCGCCCCGTTTCTTGGATCCGGCATAATGTTCATGCTCGAGGATCACAGGAAACTTCGGCCAGAACGCTTGAGCCATCTCGGCGTGATACCAGGAGTTCGGTGGGGGTTGGACGAGGATGCTGTCGTCGCGCAGGGTCACGCCGCGGGAGAGGGCATAGTCGGTGATGGGGAAGTTTTTCCCCGGCTTGTTGTGGCCGGCGTAGTCATCGCTGATGCAGAGCAAGGTCTTCTTGAAATGCTTGAGGTGGAGGTCGATGTGAAGCTTCTGAATTTCGAGGGTGTCCTGCTTGCTGCTCATGAAGGTGTGGCCTTCGCCCCACATGCCGTAGGTGCCGACATCGATGAATTCTACATTCGGATTCCCGTCGTAGCGCTTGGCATAGGCCGCGAGGAAGGTGTCGAGTTTTTTCAGATAGACCGGGTCGTCATAGAACGGATCCCAGGTATTGCTGTTTTCTACTCTACCCTTGTTCATTTCGTAGAAAGTTCCCTTGGCGCCCGCATTTTTGACCCACTCCGGGGTGGCATACTTCATCCAGTTTTCCGAAGTGGTTAGGCGCAAGGCGATGCGTTTGCCCTTGGCGATCGAGCGTTGGGCCGGGGTGTCGAGGATGGCCCAGTTGTATTTGCCTTCCTCAGGCTCCAGATACGCCCAAGGGAGTCGCAGATAGACGGTCGAGAGGCCAGGGAAATCATCGAGGGTATCGGCGGGTGTTAGTTTTGATCCGTAATTTGCGGGGACATTCGAGTAGAAATGCATGGTCCAGCCCATGGCCGGGTTCACCAGCGCCGCACCGGTGTCTTGGGTCTTGACCGATACACACTCTTCCGTAATCGGAGGAATCGTCTCCGCCCAACCGATGTTCAAGGTTAAACCCAACATAAACGACACTAGGCATTTCATGGCAGAATGGGATGAGTTCATTTGACCTCCTTGACCCATTGGTCATGGAGCGCCTGCAAGCGGGCCACGATCTCGGGTTCCTCCTTGAAGTAGTCCACCACCTCTGGATGCTCGCCCGCGAGGCTGTGAAGCGATACGATAGATTTGGTGGCGCCCCTCTGAATCATCGAAATCAATTTCCAATCCCCGTCGCGGACGGCCCAACTGCCGCGCCACGCGAAGTGAAGCACGCCTCGGTATGGAGATTCGGCGTCGGCGGACTTGATGATGGGCAGCAGGCTGTGTCCGTCGAGGGCTGGCGCATCCGGCTTGGGCTCTAACTGGCAAAGCTCCGACACCGTGGGAAACCAATCCATCGCCGTGATGATCTGGTCGCGCACCTGCCCTTGCGGCAGTGTTCCCGGGTAGCTGACGATGGCTGGCACGCGGATGCCGCCTTCCAAGAAGGTCGCCTTTTGCCCGATCCATTTGCCCGTATTGCCGGCCCCGCTGGCTCCGTAG
>JBBQDJ010000068.1:0-11470 GCA_038319595.1 Verrucomicrobiales bacterium | reverse complement strand
ATCACCCCACTTGGCCGCGCCGATCACCGGCTCACTGGATAATTCCCATTGATCAATCCCGTTTCCCGTGCATTTTGACGCCGTCACAAGTGACGGGGGCGTTCTGGTTTCGACGGGATGTTTGACGCGCTGGTTGCACGTAGAGGTTGATCGGTTGGCCTCTTTAAAAAGCCGTTCAAAACAAATAAATGCAGACTCTAACGAGCTCGCACTGGCCGCTTAATTGACGACCACGTCAGAACCCCGACACCTGCTGAGGGGGATGGCGACAACTTAGCAGGCTGGGATTGAGGTCGGGTAACCGGGCCACTTTCCGAGATCAAACAGGTTTCTAGGATGAGCAACGCTGCATGAGGGCCCAGCCCATCCGAAACTCCAGACATCATGCTAAACGTGTAGATGCCAGTGTTGACGGCGTTTCGGACAGGGGTTCGACTCCCCTCGCCTCCACCATTTCAAAATAACCCGTAACCGACTCTAAACCAGTCTGTTACGGGTTTTTTCTGGTCATTTTTCAGGGTGTGTATTTGGCTGAAATTTGCCGATTTTGGCAAAAACTCCGTGTGTTTTCCGTGTGTTCGGGTAACCTTTTCCCATGCCCTTCGATTCCGAAATTGGCCCCGTAAAGCTCTACTCGCCGTCCTCTCCGGGAGGCGCGTGGAGAGTGACCTGGACCCCGCCGGGGATGCAACGCCAGGTTAAGGACAGGAAGACCAAGGCGGGCGCAGAGAAGCTGGCGAAGGAAATCAAACGACAGTTGAAGCGCTGGGAAATCGGCCAAGTCCACCGGGCGACCACAGAAGAACAGCAGTTGCTCGAAATCTGCCGTAAGCTTCGTGATCCAAAAGCCGTCCTCGAAGAGGCTCTAGGTCGCCAAGACAACTTCAAACGGGAAACCGTCGCCGCTTGTTGCGAGCGCTATATCGCAGAATACGAGGATCGTTCCAGCTCCATGACCCGCAACGACGCCACCAGCAAACCTTCAAGGGAACATTACGCCTTCAGGCAATGCCGAGATTCCCACCAGGAACTTCAACCGCAAGTTTGATTTAATTATCGTAGCAGTTGGTTACGGACTCGACGGTCAGAAAGAATTTTATCTAAGAGACGGACTGTCCCGATTCGAGAATAATCCTAATTATTGGGATAATGATAACCTTGGTGAGGTTCAAAGCAGCAATATTGATTATTCAGTATTGGTTCTTGGGAGTGGAGATGGGGCGCTAATTGACCTTGCAAGACTTGCGATACGACCTCAGCCGACAGGCCTAACCGCTTGTCCGGCGATAGTGGGCACCACGCCCTTTGCCATGAAGTTCGGCGTAGCCCTTTTCAGTCAGCTCCGCGAACTTGTCTTTGAGCGTGTTGCGGTTGACTCCGAGCGCCTCAGCGGCGTCGCCGACGGATAGTGCCTGGCGTTCTTCGAGCAATTTGAGAAGTCGCCCAGCCATGAGCGAGAGGTCGCCGGGCAAATCGCTATCGGCGGGAGGCGAGGGAGCTTTCTCCAAACGCTCCCGAAGACGACCGATCTGCGATTTCAAGGATCGCAGGAAGAACAACAACCAAGGTTCCCAATCGGCGGACTTTTCGAAGGATGTCTGCGTCCTTCTCAAAGCGAGGTAGTAGACTTCCTTGTTGTGCTCGATCACGCTTTCGAGAGAGCTGTAGGACGCATAGGCATAGCCAGCGCGCAGGAGCATCAGGTTGGTCAACACCCGTGAAAGTCTGCCGTTGCCGTCCTGGAACGGATGGATAGCAAGGAAAACCACGTTGAACACGGCAGTCCGCAACAGCGGGTGAAGGATGGGGTCTTTCTCCTCCTTGGCGTGCCATTCCAGCAGTTTTTCCATCAACATCGGCGTCTCAAACGGACTCGCCGTCTGGAACACGATGCCGATCTGCTTTCCCTTCGCATCGAAGGCCGCGACGTGGTTGTCCAAGTTTTTCCACTGACCGCGATGACGTTCGTCCTTGTTGCTGTATCGCAACAAATCGCGATGAAGTTGGAGCAGAATGCTCTCTGAAATCCGCAGATCGGTCCACACAGTCTGGATAGCCTCCATCACGTAGGCGTAGCCCGCGACCTCCTGCTCGTCGCGCGACTGGAAGGATTCCTTCCCGAGCCTGCCGACAAGTTGCTCGACCTCGCTGTCGCTCAGTTTCGCACCCTCGATCCGGGTCGATGACCCCGCGCTCTCAATGGTGGCAATCCGGCGTAGCGTTCGCAGTGTCTCAGGACCGAGGTTTCCGAGCGCACGCCACTCGCCCTTGAACTCGTCAATGGCGGCGATCAGTGTCAGCATCTCGTGTGTCGGCTGGAGCGCTGGTGGAAGAGGGATCTTCATGCCGCGACCCTACCTCCAATTCCACCCGGAGTCATCCAATTACCTCCAATTCCATCCATTTTCCAAAAAACGGAGAATGATAGCCATGGAACTCCTCTTCTCAGGCTCTGTCCTGCTTTTCGGTCACTGGCACCCGCCCTCGCAGACGATGGCGTCGTTCGCGCCCGGCTGGCGCTCTCCCAGAGGCTCGTTGAAATCGTCGTCCGTGTCGGCTGGGATCGTCACCGATTCAAGCAGGATTTTTATCGAGGCGGGTTCTTGCGCGGCTTCATCTTTTTCTGGGGACATGGAAAGAGATCTTACAGACGTGGCCGCAGGTGGCGAGGGAATTTCGCCAAACTTAAGGAATCCGGGAGCCGCGCGGTACGCGCTCGCCGTGAGAGGTCGAGTGCCCGGCATGTCCATGACGGGCGGGCGGTAAATCAGCGCCCCACCATTCCTCCAACACACGGCTTGCCGTGTGTTTTCTAACAAGCTACCTAACAGGTCATCCGAGACCGCTCCCCCGGCCTTCTGAAAATCAACTTTGAAAAAAACCCGTGTGTTTGGCGTGTGTTACAGACATTAAACGCCTTTATCCTATATAGAATATAGACCATAAAAAGGGTTCGACTCCCCTCGCCTCCACTATTTGAACCTCAGTGAGTTACATCACTGAGGGTCTCCTTTTATCCCTCTGCTGATACCAGCCGTGTGCCCTGCCGAAGAATTGATATTAAGATGGCTGGGACCCCCGAAGGGATAGCAACGAAGTTGGGGGAACTTCGATGCGATTTTCTGCTTTGCAGCAGCATCAAGACAGCGGTGAAGAAAACCGCGAATCCGGCGACGCCGAAAAATGCCCCCGCGAAGACTCCAAAGCGCCAAAAGCTCCCCAAACAATTCAACTCGGCCTGTCTTGAAAATTGACAGGAACCCATATTGACAGCATTATGGTTGGGTGAAAACCACCATCGAATTGCCCGAGGAAGTCATTCAACGGGCAAAAATTGCGGCGATCCAGCGCAAGACGACTCTCAAGGAACTCATCTACCAGTCCTTGCTGCGCGAGTTGGATGACCCCGTGCCGACGAAGACCGATCCTAACGAATTAGCCGCCGCATTTTCTCGTGGCTGCAATATCGATACCCCCGTAGGTCGCCTCCGGCGCGAAGAGCTTTATGACCGCAAGAGCCTTCGTTGATACCAATGTCCTCCTCTGTGCCGGTTCAGCATCTCTTTGGTCGGTTGAATCTCCGGTGGAAGCGGAATGTGCATACGGAAGCTCACCTCCACATCCCCGCTCCTAAGCTCTTCTGCAATCGCAGCATTGCCGCTTGAGTTTTGGTAACGCCACGGACAGCCTTCGTCCGCATTCATGAAATTCCACGCACCGCTTGTTGCCATTTCCCTTGTCGCCAATTTATCCGCCGCCGAGGTTCCTAAAATTTTCGCAGGGATGTTCGAACAGGACATCCCGGTGAAAGGACAGATCGGCATCGTCATGCCGCCACCGGAGATCGACAAGTTCGTGGCGAAGGTGGAAATCGCCGCGAAGAAGGATTCTAAATGGTTTCGGGAGTTCTCGGCAACCGCGAAACCTGGCGAGCCACTGCCCTACGACGAGCGTCTCGGCCTGAGCAAGCCCGAGTATGACGAATACTTGGCACTCTGGAACAAACGGGAGTTCAAGGGCATTGCCGAGGTCATGCTGTTGTTGCGGCAAGGCCCGGGCGATACGTGGTCGATCAACTCCACCGGCGAGGCCAGCCTTTTTTCCACGATCCGCTATACGGCGAAGGACGATGTTTTCCGCTCCCCGAATGGCGAGTTGAAACGGATTGCCGACATCAAGGCGGATTCATCCAGCATCCTCGGCGAGTGGACGGGCATGGAATGGAAATTCGAGGAGGAAACCGGTCTCGGAAAAACCAAGGAAAATCTGGCACTTGGCCGGTTAGGCGGCGACAAATACGGTCTAATCGTTTACC
The DNA here is from genome assembly GCA_038319595.1 of Verrucomicrobiales bacterium. GTDB lineage: Bacteria > Verrucomicrobiota > Verrucomicrobiia > Verrucomicrobiales > Akkermansiaceae > Luteolibacter. Next base: position 7,155 of record JBBQDJ010000068.1, on the reverse strand, counting down.
GCGCTCAGGAGTTGTCATCCGAAGGAACCCGCTTGCTGGACAAAAGCCTAGTGGTCCGTTTTCCGTTAGGAAAGATGCCAACGGCCTCCAAGCCTGCGACAAAGCCCGAGGCCAAACCGCCAGCCAAGCCTCCGACAAAACCCACGAAACCCGCCGTCAAAAAGTGACCGCGAGCCGGACGAATCCGTCGCCCAGCGCTCCATGAGAATCATTGCGGGAACGGCCGGACGCATCGCCATCAAGGTCCCCACAGCGGTGACGCGGCCGACGACCGATTTCGTCCGTCAGGCGCTGTTTTCCATCCTCGGCGAACGGGTGGCCCAGGCCCGCGTGCTCGATCTTTATGCGGGTTCCGGGGCGATCGGATTGGAAGCCCTCAGCCGGGGTGCCGGGTTCTGCACCTTTGTCGAAGAACACCGCCAAGCTTCTCTGGTCATCGCGGAAAACCTAAAAAAGGCCCGGCTCGATGGCGGACAGTCGGTGAAGTCCGACGTCACCACTTTTCTCAAACGCGACTCTGCGACCTACGATCTGATTTTCGCCGATCCGCCTTATTGGAAATATCACGGCGACAAGGACCACATCGCCGAGTTGCTGAAAAGCGGTCTCGTCCATCCACGTCTCGCTACCGATGGCTGGCTCATCGTGGAAATTTCTTCCCATCAGGCATCGCATGTTTCTGAGGATTTCTCCCTGGTGACCCGCCGCGAATATGGCAACAGCGCGATCCTGATCTATTCCAAAACGTAGTCCACGACTTCGGTCCGATGTTTCACGCTCAGCTCGAAGAACGGACTGAAGTCCTCGACTACGTTGCGCCGCCTGACTATTCTCGCGCCGATGCGATTGTTCACTGCCCTTGCGATCTATCGGCTGCTTCTGCCGCTGCTGTTTCTTGTGGCATTTCCAGGGTGGATTCTCAAGATGCTGCGCCGTGGTGGGTTTGGCACCCAGCTCGGCGAACGGGCGGCAGTTTATACCTCTGCACCGGATTTCGAGCCCTGTGGTGAGGTGCATTTCCACGCCGTGAGCGTGGGCGAATCACTGCTCGCGCTGAAACTGATCCGGGAATGGTTAGAGCGAGAGCCGGACCGAATATTCGTGCTCGCAACAGGCACCGCCACCGGGCATGCCGTCGCCACCGCCGCGAATCTCGACGGGCTGCGGGTCACCTATTCGCCCTTGGATTTTCCGTCCATGGTCCGCCGCTATCTGGATCGGTTCGAACCGTCACAAATCGTTCTCGTCGAGGGTGAGGTTTGGCCGCATCTGCTATTGGAGTGCGCTCGGCGAAAAATCCCGGTAAGGCTGGTCAACGCACGGATGTCGCCGCGTTCTGCCCGGCGCTTCACCCGCTTCGCTGAATGGTTACGGCCGTTCTATCAGTTGTTGGATGCCGTCGCGATCCAGGAAGCTGATGATGCAGCGATCTGGCAGACCCTTGGGGTCAGTCCCTCGCGGATTCATCACACCGGCAGTTTGAAATTTGACCCTGGCAGCGGTGCTCGACCGAAGCGTCATCCGGAATACCAGGAAATGCTAGACGCCTTCGGCAAGGGCCGGCCGATCGTGCTCGCCGCCAGCACTCATCCGGGCGAGGATTCGTGGATCGCCGTCGCGATTCGTGATGCCTCGCCCGCCGCGCTGACGGTGCTGGTCCCACGCCATGCCGAACGCCGGTTAGAAGTCACAGCAGAACTCCAGCAGGCAGGATTCACCGTTCATCTGCGGTCCTCGATTTACCGGACTGCGACTCCATCAGATCCGACAGCGATTTTCGTCATCGACTCCACCGGCGAGTTGAGGGATTGGACCGCACATGCGGACGTTGTCATCATCGGCAAAAGTTTCCTCTCCACCGGCGGGCAAAACCCATGCGAGGCAATACTCGCGGAGAAGCCGGTCATCGTCGGCCCGCACATGGAGAACTTCCAACCACTGGTCCGACGCTTGATCGCGACGGGCGGTTGCATCTCGGCCAGCGACTCGGCGGAACTCTCGGCCGCCATTCTAACAACATTGAATCCCCTGTTCGCAGCGGAAATGACCCACAAGGCGGGCGACGCACTGGCCGCGCACGACGGCGCGACCCAGCGGATTCTCGCTCTCCTAATGACTGAAAATTCGCCGCTATTTTGATGCAAGCGGAGTTTGTCATTTTGAAAAAGACTCTTTAGACTGCGCTCCGTGAGCGATTCCAAACCCGATCCTTTGAGCAGCCTTTTGTCCAGCTTCGCACTTGGACCCGCCTGGGCGCGTGCCGCCGGCGACAAGCCGGAACAAAAAACCAAACAATTTTCCGGTGGTGATGATCGCCCCCCGCGACGTGACGACCGCGAGCGCGGAGGCCGGTCCGGCGGTGGCAGGGATCGTGACGGTGGCGAGCGCCGCCCGTTCCAAGGACGAGGCGGGCAGGACGACCGGCGCAATGACCCGCCGCGCTTTGAAGAAGCGCCGCCGGCCGAGGGCGTCCGTGCCACCATCGCTCCGGATGCACATGCCGTGCATCTCATTGGCAAGGAAGTCCATCAGGTGGCCCGCGTTTATCCATTGTTCGATGTGGCAAAAATTCTTCTCGCCGAGAAAGCGCGCTGCCGTGCGGTTTTCGAAGCCCCGGAACCCCACGCGCCGCTGATCCGTGGCAAGCTGGAGGAATCCGTTTTCCTAACTCGTGATGAGGCGATCCGCCATTTGTGGAATTCGGAATTAAAGAACGAATTGATCGAAGAGGAAACCATTGAGGTGGATCCACCGACGGGAAATTTCCAGGCCATCGCGCGTTGCGGGATTTCCGGCGAGTGGCTCGGACCGGTGAACTTCCATTCCTATCAGACTAACCTCCGCCGCCTGCATCGTGAGCGCTTCGCGAAGATGCCATTCGAACTCTACGCCTCGAAAGTCCGCACCGAGCGTGGCGAGGAAGCGGTCAACGCGTGGCTGGAAACGATGAAGAAAAAGACCCGCTGGCGGGTTAAAGGCGAGGGCGACGAATCATGGATCGACGATCGCGCAACCGCCGAACGCGCCGTGGCTGAGCGTTGTTTCGCCAAAGCGTTCGTGGAGACCCGGGTCGCCGACGTCTCCGGGGCGATTCCCGCGAAGAATCTATCACCTTCATTGCTGACCTCGTTGAAAATCGCTGGCAGCCACGCCCGCAGGCATCCGGCGATTTTGATACCGGCCGTCTGCCGTGCGGTGGAAGCCGAGCATCTTCCCGTGTTCAAGCGCCACGGCAAGCTCCACACCGGCCCGGCCCGGCCCCACCCCCTCCCAGCGAATGCCATTCTCGCGGAGCGACCTGGACAGATGGTCACGTGGATCCGTGAAAACCCACCCGCCAAGCTTGAAGGGCTTTGGAAATCCGTCTTGCCAGAAGGCAGCTCTGCGCCACCAGCCGAGTATGCGGCGGATCTTTTCTGGTTGCTTCATCAAGGGCACATCCTGCTCTACACCGACGATACGCTGGTGGTTCAGGAGGCTCGTGAGGTCGTCGCAGATGAGCCAAGTGGCGAGGTCAAGAAGGCCAAAAAGAAAAAGAAAAAAAAGAAGCCCAGACTCGAAGGCGAGGCAACTAAGGAGGACGCGCCCGCAAGCGGAGAGGCCACGGCTGAGTCTTCTCCACAAGAGACGGCTTCCAACCCTGAGGCTTTTGTGGAAAGCATCGAAGCAGGCGTGGAGGAACCCTCGCCTGGAGTCGCCGAGGAGACAATTCCCACCGAGACGATGGCGGCCACACCCGTCGAACCCATGCAGGAATCCCCTGCTCCCGCGGTGGCCGAAGAGCCTGTCATTTCCGAACCGAAGCCGGAGGAAAAACCACCCGCAGTGGACTGAATCCAACAAATTTCAATTTCATAGAGGTTTCCACCTGCCAAGGGTTGACGTGTCCGTCTCCCTATGGTTCAAACCTCTCGACCCGCAACCCGGAACGGTGGCTGAGTGGTCGAAAGCACTCCCTTGCTAAGGGAACGTACGGGTAACCGTACCGAGGGTTCGAATCCCTCCCGTTCCGCCATCTGGTTGCCCAAACGAAGCAACACGTTCTGAATCAACAACTTGCGAACCATTAGAGCAGACCGCGACAGGTTTTTCTGACACTATTTCTGACAAGTTGACTCGAAAGCCGGGGTCTATGACCCGGAAACGCAAACGTCGCAGCAGTATCGTGGAAATCGGCAACGGTCCCGCGAGAATCAAGATCTACACGATGAACCGTCGGGATGGCTATCCCGAGTTCACGCTCTCATGGAAGGAGGCAGGCAGGCGCAAGACCCGCAGCTTCTCCTCCATGGACGAAGCCAGGATGATCGCCCAGCAAATCAGCGTCAGGCTGACCAATGGTGGGACGGCCACCGATGAGGCGACCCGCCGCGACATCGACCTGCTTCGCCATTGCGAACAAGTGGCACGGGAACACGGAGTCGGTCTTGCCGCCGCCATGGACGAATGGGCCAGCGCACGGAAGGCCGCAGGTGAAATCCCGCTCTCCGATGCCGTCCGGTTCTATCAGGCGAACCGGAAGGATCTGCTGATCCCTAGAACCCTCGCCCAGGTGGCCGAGGAATTCATCGAGTCCCGCCGTGCCAACGGCAACAGCGAGATCCATGTCAGGAACTGCAAGGACTACCTCGGACGCCTCACGGGGCAGATGAGAGCCAACATCGCGGATGTCACCACCGCCGAAATCAATAAGTTCATTCGCAGCCAGAAGACGCTCGGGCCGGTGAGCCGCAACTCCCTTCGCGGAACCATCGTGAGCATGTTCCGGTTCGCCAAGCGCCAGAACTATCTCCATCCCGACCGGGACACGGTCGCTGACATGACGGAGTCGTGCAAGGTGCCCGAGACCGAGATCACGATCTTCACGCCGGAGGAAATGACGAAGATGCTGCTGGCCAGCCATGCCCGTCTCCTGCCCGTGGTCGCCATCGGCGCGTTCGCCGGCATTCGCACCGCCGAGATCAAGCGACTCCATTGGGAAGACATCAAATGGGATCGGGGCCACATCGAAATCGCCGGGAGCAAGGCGAAGACGGCATCTCGCAGGCTTGTCCCTCTGAGCGCCAATCTCAAGGCATGGCTCGCACCATGGCGCGATGAGACCGGTGAGATCGTCAGTTTCGATGATGTGTCAGGTGCCTTGTGCGATGTCGCACTAAAAGCCGGGATTCCCGGGGGCTGGCGAAGGAATGCCATGCGCCACTCGTTCATCAGCTATCAGGTCGCCAAATCGGGCGACGTGCCGCGAACGGCGCTGGAGGCAGGCAATTCGCCGGAAATGATCTTCCGCCATTACCGGGCAGTCGTGGATGAGGAGGCCGCTCGAACATGGTTCGGCATCACGCCTCCCGATGGCTGGATGCCGAAGGGACTCAAGCACAGCCTGCGGGAGCGGATGCGTCGCTTGCTGGCACAAGATGGGACACCGCATGTTGACAGCGACGCCAGCGCAGCATGAGCACTGCCATTTATTCCACTACCAATCCAGCGGCGAACGAACCCATTCTAATCAAGAAGAAGGAACTCGCAAAGCGGCTATCAGTCAGCCCACATACCATAGATGCGTGGGTTCAACGTCGCGAAATACCGTGCATCAAAGTGACTCCACGACTTTATCTCTACGAAGTTGAGGCAGTCATGGAAGCCATTCGGAAGAAATATGGAATCAACGCCGCGTGATTCCTGAACACGAAGAACCCCGGACGGTGGAAGCCATCCGGGGTTTTTCATTGGTTCACTTTCGCCTCAGTTTACGAGCCATGCTAACAAGCGACATCACACCTACGGCCAAACCAACGCACAGCGATGCCACTCGCAGGTGCCATTCGACTTGCTCTTGGAATGACGTGATCACGCCCACAACCGGCGAGGCGATGCCGACGATGGCCTTGCTAACATAGTCGAGGTCGATGGGCGTGCGCATTGGTGGTGGCAGCGTGTCAACGCTCTTCGCGGAGGTATTGGTCGGCCCAGGCGGAGTAGCGTTTTGTTAGTTCGTCGTAAGTCGCGGTGTCGCTCGCAGCCTTGGCGGCATCAATATCCTTGAGCATCTGGCTCATCCAGTAGTGTCCGGGCTTCTTCCAGTTGAACTGTCGGTTGATGGTGAACAGGTCTGGCACCTCAGCTGTTGGAAACTCGATGATCTGCGGAAGTTGAACCGACGAGGCCAAAGCCACGGGATCGCCAGCCAGGATAAATTCAGGAATCTCCGGCGAGCTTGACGCAATTGTCACCATCACCCTGGCCACATCGGGACTTCCCGGATACGCCGCGCCTCGTTCGCCAAGGGCCGCGTTCATCGCTTCCTGCGGCCGTGCCGCTTTGATCGCCGGGTAGCCGTTGATGAAGGCGGTCGTCGCCGCGATGCGTTGGGCGCGGGTCTGGGTCGGCCACTCAGGCTTGCGGCTGAGCCGTTCGGCGAGTTCCCGGGCGTTGGCCATGGTGCGAACTTCAGGAGTGAGGCCGGTCCACACCGCCATGAAAGCCCGGTCGCGGGTTCTCGTGGCACGGGTTTCCTGACGGCCTGCTTCCCGCGCTTGCTGGCGAAGGGCGATGCGCTCGGCACGGACGCGCTGGCGTCGGGCTTCACGAACAGCCTCTATCTGAGCAGTCTGCTGTTCGGGCGTGAGATCGCGCCAGCGGGTTTGACCGTTGCTGATGGCGGCCAGGGCGAGAACGATGGCGATGGAGGAAAGAAGAAGTGTCTTCATTGGTATGCTGGATCGGGTGTCTGTGAATCACTGGTTTGCCAGCAGGCTGTCTCGCCATGCGGTGTAGGCAGCCTTGCCCTTGACGAACATGACGCTGCCGAGGCCGTCCTGGTAGGGGACCTGCGCTCCCCACGCGGTGGTGAACTTGGTCTTGCTGGCGGCAGCGCTTGCCACGGCATCCGCGACCACTTCCTGGGCGGTGTAATCCGGCGCTGGGACCGCCAAGCCGATACCGAGCGTGCCCACCGCAGCGGCGAGTCCGTCGAATTTCGGGGCATCGAGTGCGGTCACCACCGGGGCGATGGCGGCGTCGAACTCAGGCCCTTCGACGGACCGCCCTGCGGCCTTCCTTTTCTCGATGAGGAGCCGTGCGGTTTGCGCAAGCAGATGATCCCGCATCGAGACAAACACATCGGGAGTGAAAGCGGCATCGGCAGAGGCCAGA